>DASYGQ010000030.1:0-7806 GCA_035999585.1 Bacteroidia bacterium
AGGCTGTCACTATCGATACCAGGACAGAGAGGAGTAATTTTTGCATCGCGGATTCCTATGGATGCCCGAAGGAGGCGTTCGCTTTCGATCAGTTTCAGTGAGTCAAGCGCGTCCTCATTCTCGAAAAGAAGCTTGTTGCGGACCACAAATGTTTTTGTTTTTATATGTATCCGGTTACCCGCGCGTTCTATAAATCCGCCTGGCAGAATCAGAGTGTCGTTGATAACCTTTCCCATTGGATCTACAGTGATGATCCGGATGTTGCGTATGATTTTGCCCTGGTAATACTTATAACTTTCGGTAGGAATAGTAATGGCATTCGCTTCCGGTACAATGGATTTGGCTGCAACAGGCGGGTCTCTGAAAATTGCGCCATAAATCAGATAGGTGATTCTCCGCCTCATTGCATAGTCATGCAGAGCCCTGTAAAGACGCAGCGAATCTGTCTTGCAAACCGAATCCCTGGCACAGGAAGGGTCTGTAATGGTGATTTGGCAAAACACAGTGAACGGTAAAAGAAAGAGAAGAAGGAATAGGCCGGCCTTATGCTTTCGGATATCAGCTACGCGGAAGATTCAAGGATCATTCTGGGGCAATGTCTGTAACCTGTCAAACTTGACGTATAAAGCTAACAAAAGGATGAATGAATCCCCGAAAATATTCGGTAAGGGCCTGTTTTTTATCGGCAGGTCCTTCCCAATAGCCGCATTTTGGGTAAAAAACCAATGTTCGGCGATTTATACGGGCATGTCAGCGAAATTCCGAAGGCAGAAATTCCCTGAGTCTTAAATTTGGGGTCATCATAAATGAAACAACATATATAAACAAAATATAACCTAAAAAGAAGCCCTATGAAAACGCCAGTTAAGATAATCGTTCCGATGCTCCCTTTTTTCCTGATGTTCCTGTTGTCAAATCCGGTAAGTGCCTGGGCGCAGAATACTCCTCCGGCCACAAACCCGACTTACACATCTACTCCCAATGTAAACCCGCAGGATCCTAACAAACATCCATTGGATAAAGACAAGCAAATGGACCCGACTCAGAACCGCAAACCGGATAACCGGACAGAGCCCGCAAACCCAAATGGACACAACGATCCTACACATCCCTATAACAACAACAACGGATCACACGACAATCAGGTGACCCCACCCAACAGGACAAATTCAATGGATGACAAGACCACACCTTCATCGAATCCTCCCAAAAATAACAGTACAACACGCAGGAAAACGTCGCCTCCCACACCTCCCTCTCCTCCTAAAAACTAAAACATTGTCGCAAACCAATTTACCGACAGGTTATACTATAGAAAAAGAGAAGACGGTACTGAATGAAGCCCTTGTTATAGAGCAGGGCTTCATTCAGCCGTATTCTGCTGAAAAAAAGTTCGATCGGTACAAAAGGCTGCGTGTCAAAAGGCCTGATGCTGTTGTTGTTTTTATTCACAACACGGATACTGATAAGGTGGTGCTCACGAGGCAGTTCCGATATGCGATTTCAGATAAAGTTTCAGAACCCATCCCTGAGCTGATGGCAGGGAAAATCGAAAAAGGGGATACCGCTCTGGAATCGGCCATGCGGGAATCGCTGGAAGAAACAGGCTATCGATTGCAGCCTGGCCAGATAAAACATCTCTTCTCCGTTTTTGCATCTCCAGGCTATAGTACCGAGAAATTCATTTTCTATTATGCTTCCGTTCTGGAAAGCGATAAAATTATGGCTGGAGGTGGTCTCGAAGAGGAGCATGAGTTTATCGAAGTGCTTGAAATGAAATACGATGACCTGATGAGGCTCGCTGATGAGAATAAGATAGAAGACGCCAAAACACTGCTGGCCCTTTTATACATCCGTCATCATCGAAAAAAATGCTGAAAATCAATACCTTATGGTCAAATAAGAGGGGTATTAAAAAGGATACCAGCTCTTGTAGGGCATTGTTTCGGCTGGAATCGGTTTTAATCAATAAATTTGGCTTTTAAATTTTGAACCTTAACCAAACAAAGCCCTAAAATGAAAAAATCAGTATTTATTGCATCAGCAGCACTTTTATTATTTGCTTTTAAACCGGTCGAGCAATCTACCTGGACTGTAGATAAAGCACATTCCCAGCTTGGCTTCAGCATTGAACACCTGGGTGTTTCCGATATCATGGGAGCTTTCACTGCATTTGATTGCACAATCACAACATCCAAAGAGGATTTCTCGGATGCCGTAATCGAACTGAATGCTGAAACAAAGAGCATCAATACCCTGAATGACAAAAGAGACGAGCACTTAAAAAGCCCCGATTTCTTTGATGCCGCCAAATTCCCGACGATCACATTCAAGAGCAAGTCGTTCAAAAAAGTATCGGAAGGCAAATACAAGGTAACCGGTGATTTCACGATGCATGGTGTGACAAAAATCGTTGAACTGAATGCAACAATGAAAATGGGAACAAACCCGATGGCTAAGAAGGCTGTTGCCGGTTTCCGCGTTTCTGGCGCAATCAAAAGAACAGACTATGGTGTGGGTGCTGCTATGCCCGGAATGCTGGCTGATGATGTGATGCTGGTTGCAGATACTGAATTCATGAAAAAATAATTTTATTCCTTGCAGGCATTCAGCATGATTAAATGCTGAATGCCTGTTTTTTTCAGCAGTCTGATTGAAAATGAAAAAACTGATTTCCCTCCTTTCTTTTCTGTGCGTTATTTCTCTCAGTGCCTTTGTGATCGATCAGAACTGGATTTTGGCGGATAACTATACGGTCAGATTTTCGAATCCGGAAGTGAATGGCTCCTTTACCAAACTGAACGCCACCATCCGGTTTGATGAAAAAGACCTTGCCGCATCCCGAATTCAGGTTTCAGTGGATGTGAATTCGGTCAATACAGGCAATCCGGAAATGGACAAGCAGGTGACCGGAAAGGACATGCTTAATAAAGAGCAGTATCCCCAGATTATTTTTGAATCTTCTTCCCTGCGTAAAGTTCCTGTGGGCTATGAAGCTATAGGAACATTGAAAATGCATGGCCAAAACAAAGAAATTACCATCCCTTTTACTTTCAGTGATCAGGTATTCAAAGGAAACTTTGAAGTAAAGTGTTCGGATTATGGCATGACCGGTATGGGTCATGGAGAGGCGGATGTGGTGAAAATTGAATTGTCAGTGCCCGTTAAAGCCGGATAGCCTCTATTCATTCAGCTTTGGATTGCCGCCCATGAAATATTTTACCCTCAATAACAAGGCGCTTGCCTTTATTACCCGAATTTTACTTGGCTCCGTCATCGTATGGTGGTCGCTGTATTATCTGCACGATAATAAAAAAGTATGGGCACTTATTTCGGTGATTGTGGTTTCCGATCCCGACTTCAATGCCGTCAGGCTTACAGTCATTGCCCGTGTTGTAAATACGATCATGGGTTGTTTGCTGGGGCTTCTGTTTATTTACCTGCTCGGTGTTACAATCTGGTCACTTCTTTGTGCCATTGCCGTTTCCGTTCTGCTCAGCACTTCCTTTAAGAAATATCCATCCAGCTGGAAGCTTGCTCCGGTTACTGTCGTGATCGTGATGACTCCGTCTGTTGTGGAAAATGCTTTGCCCGATCAGGCAATCTCCATCGCACTGATACGTACAGCGGAAGTTCTGTATGGCAGTCTGGTTGCTTTCGTCCTCGGTTTTGTATTTCTTGCTATCAATAAAAAATTCAGAAAACAGAAAGACAGCCTCGTTACAGGCCCTCAAACGGAAGACGGGCAAACACACGACTGAATAATCAAGCTATGAATCTTTACGGGTTTTGATGATGAGCCGGAGTGATTGATCGTGCGAAAAATAGCTCCAGGCCCAGTTGATGAAGGCGAAAATTTTGTTTTTGACACCGAGGATCGCCATGAGGTGAACGAACATCCACACAATCCAGGCGAAGAACCCCTGAAACTTGATGAACGGGAGATCCACCACTGCCTGATTGCGGCCTATCGTTGCCATAGACCCCAGGTCTTTATATGCGAAAGGCTTCATCGGTTTGTTCTGAAGTTTGCGTTTGAGATTTTCGGCCAGATTTTTCGCCTGCTGAATAGCTACCTGCGCCACCTGCGGATGCCCTTTCGGATAAGCATTTTCTTCCATATAGGCAATGTCTCCCAGAGCAAACACGTTTTCATAACCCGGAATGCTGTTGAAAGCGTCCACCCGGATTCGGTTTCCTTTGACCTGAAGCTCAGGAGGCAACCCATCTATTTTATTTCCTGTCACACCCGCAGCCCAAACCAGTGTTTTTGATTGAAGGGGTGTGCCGGAAGCAAGAGTAACCGTCTCACCATCGTAATCCTTCACAATAGTTCCCAGGCAAACAGTGACTCCTAATTTCCCGAGGTAGTGTTTTGCTTTGTCTGAAGCCTGATCCGACATACCATTGAGAAGACGTGGCGATCCTTCCAGCAAGTGGATTTTCATCGAAGAAAAATCAAGCTCCGGATAGTCTTTGGGCAAAATAAATTTCTTCATTTCAGCCAGTGTGCCGGACACCTCAACGCCGGTTGGGCCGCCTCCCACCACCACAATGTTCATGAGCTTTTGTTTCTCATCCGGATCCTGAATGCTCAATGCTTTTTCATAATTCTCGATGAGGTAATTGCGTAAAGCCAGGGCTTCTGACACGGATTTCATGGGCATGGCTTTTTCCTGGATCTGTTTATTTCCAAAAAAATTGGTGTCCACTCCAACCGAGATAACCAAAAAATCGTATGGAATTTCTCCGATACCGGTACTCACATATTTGCCGGGCAAATTAATCGAACGGGCTTCAGTGAGGCGGATGAAAACGTTTTTGTGTTTCTGAAAAACCTTGCGGAATGGAAACGAGATAGTACTCGGCTCCAGTCCTGCCGTGGCTACCTGATAGAACAAAGGTTGAAACTGGTGGTAATTGTTTTTATCGAGCAGCACGACCTGGAGGTCCTGATCGTCCAGCTTGCGGGCTAGCTGGAGGCCGGCAAAGCCGCCGCCTATAATAATCACTCGTTTTTTACCGGAGGAAGGAATGGGTGCATTCATAGCGGTAAAATTACCGCATTGACGAATTGGAGTCAAGAGCGTTGGACGGCCAATACCCTGGATACAGCGATACTGTTCGGTTTTTAAACTACGGAAGAATGTTTACTTTATTGACGCAGAAGCATCAGGAATCCGGTCAGATCATAAACCTGGCCGTCACCGCCAACAGCTTTCAGGATATAATAATAGGTGCCTGCCACTGCCTGCACGCCGCCGCTGGTGTATCCATCCCAACCCTGTTTGGGAGAGGTGAGCTCGGCCATCTTAAGGCCCCAGCGGTCATAGATTTTGCAGTTGAACGATTGCAGTCCCTGTGAATTGATGACGAAGAAATCGTTGGAGCCATCGTCATTGGGGGTAAACACGTTTGGAATGATAATCCAGGAAACAATTTCTTTAACATCCACAATTTTTGTGGTTGTGCTGGTGCAGCCCATCGCATCGGTTACCGTAAGTGTTACCGTATAAATACCGGGAGATGCAAATGTATGACTCGGATTCTGGGCATTGGAAGTGTTGCCATCTCCGAATGTCCATTGCCAGCTGTTGACAGCACCTGCGCTGCTGTCGGTAAATACATCGGGTAACGGAGGTGCGCCGGTATAGACGCTGGCATTAAAGAAAGCCGTCACGCTTCCCACAACAACAGTGTCGTGTGTGGTGACGCTGCCGCAATTGTTCGTTGCGGTGACAGTATATACACCGGCTGTTGTCACATGAATGGTATCTGTTGTAGCTCCGGTATTCCAGGAATAAGAAGTGCCACCGGTTGCTGTAAGCACGCTGCCGGTTCCCGTACAGAACTGATTCATGCCGCTGATCTGCGGCTTGGGCAGTTGATTGACTTTGACGGTATCGGTACTTAACGAAGTTCCGCATGCATTGGTCACTGTGACTGTATAAATACCGGCAGTACTAACGGTGATTGAATTACTTCCGGAACCATTGCTCCAGGAATAAGCTGTTCCGCCGGAAGCTGTGAGTGTCACACTTCCGCCTGCGCAGAAGGTGAGCGGACTGCCCGCCGAAATAACTGCGACCGGTGCCATTCCGGCATTGTGAACTGTATCTTTCACTGTGGTCATACATCCCAGTGAGTCTTTGATGGTACAGGTGTAGATGCCGGAGTCGAGCGGAGTGGCAACAGCTCCACTTCCGCCGGAAGGTGACCAGGAATAGGTATAAGTACCCGAACCACCGGAGGGATTGACATTGGCAGAACCATTTTTCTTTTGACAGGTGGCAGAGACAACGGAACCGTTTGCGCTAAGCTGGGCCGGTTCTGTGACGGTGTAAGTCTGAGTAGCTGTACAACCTTTCGCATCTGTCACCGTGCAGGAATAAGTACCTGGGCAAAGTGACCCAACGGTGTTTCCTGTATTGGGTAATGTGGCCCAGGAATAAGTATAGCCTGAAGTTCCGCCCGAAGGGTTTGCGCTGACAGTGGCGTTACAAAGTCCGTTACAGCTTACATTGGTCTGAGTGGCCGCAACAGCAAGAGCTGCCGGAGCCGTCATGGTGAATATCTGAGAAGAAGAGCAGCCATTGATGTCAGTCACCATACAGGTATACGATCCCGCACACAATGCATTGGCCTGATTAGTCGTGCTGGCTGACCCTGTCCAGGAATAAGTATAGCCGGGATTGCCTCCGCTCATGCTTACAGTTACAGCTCCGTCACAGCTCGATGAACAGGAAGGATTTGTAAGCGAAGGGCTAAAGGCAAATGGAGCCGGAGCCTTAATAGTATCGGTTTGAGTGACAAGGCAATTATTGGCATCGCGGACGTAACACGTGTAGATGCCTGCACAGAGCGCGCCTGCCACGTTCGTCGTGCTGGAACCCGGAGACCAGGAATAAGTATATGCGCCGCTTCCGCCTGAGGCGGTTACGGTAATACTACCGTTACACGAAGCGGAACAAAGTGCATTGGTTTGAACTGCAGTTGCTGAGGGAGCGCCCGCATTGTTAACTGCCACTGTGTTTGTTTTCTGACAACCCGATCCGTCTGTCACCAATATGGTATAGGTGCCGGAAACAAGTCCGCCTATATTAGGGCTTCCTTGTCCGCTTCCGATAGGGTTGGTGGAAGTCCAGGAATAAGTATACGCCCCTGTGCCGCCGGTTGCCGTAACAGCGGCCGTTCCATTACTGGCATTGCAGGTTGCATTGGTTGAAGTTGTTCCCGCAGTGAGAGCCGGAGGCTGTGTGATTGTTATATTCTGAGTGACAGAGCATCCGTTCTGATCTGTGACATGGCAGACATATCCTCCTGCGCATAATGCGGAAGCGGAAGCAGCATTACCTCCCGAAGGTGACCAGGAATAAGTGAGTGTTCCTGTTCCACCGGATGCATTGACGGAAGCTGATCCGTTGCATCCTGCATTACAGCTTGCATTTGTGACAACACCGGGAGCCACCAGTGGTCCATTGGTTGTACCGATGGAAACGGTATAGGTCTGGCTGCAATTTTTGGCGTCGTTTACAGTAAGGGTATAAGATCCTGCACTCAATCCGGTTGCATTGGAAGAGCCTTGTCCGCCTCCGGGAGCCGGAGCCCAGGAATAGGTATAAGCAGGATTACCGCCGCTCACCGTTACAGAAGCCGAACCTGTTGCAGCAGCACAAGAGGTGCTGTTCGTAGCAAGCGGCGCGATGCCAAGGACAGCCGGTTGTGTGATGGTGAATGCCTGCGAGGTGGTGCAATTGTTTTTATCGGTTACCGTGCAGGTATAATTGCCAGGACATAAAGCTGAAG
>DASYGQ010000123.1:0-8712 GCA_035999585.1 Bacteroidia bacterium
CGCGGGCAATGAGCGAAGTCAGGTCCAAAGGAAATCCGAAGGTGTCGAACAATTCGAATACCACTGCTCCGTCAACTGTTTTATTTGTTTTTTCATTATTAAGCATGCCAATGCAAACGGCATCAATCTTTTTAAGCCCGATTTCCAGTGTCCGGAAAAAAGAAATTTCTTCTTCCTTAATCACTTTCTCAATCAGCAATTTCTGGTTGTTGAGTTCAGGAAAAGCATTCCCCATCTGATGGGCCAGAACAGGCACCAGACGTGACAGGAAAGGTTCTTTGAGCCCGAGTGACTGATATCCGTAACGCACAGCACGACGGAGGATGCGGCGAATGACATATCCGGCTCCTGTGTTGGATGGGAGCTGTCCATCGGCAATCGCAAACGAGATGGCCCTGATGTGATCGGCAATCACACGCATAGCAATGTTCACGATCTCATTTTGCTTGCTGTTGTCTTCCGGCTTGTAACGCAATCCGCTCAGGTCTTGTATTTTCTGGATAAGCGGAGAAAACACATCCGTATCGTAGCTTGATTTTTTATTTTGCAGAACCATGCAGAGCCTTTCAAAGCCCATGCCTGTATCCACATGCCGGGCAGGCAATTTTTCAAGAGATCCATCCGCTTTCCGGTTGAATTCCATGAACACATTGTTCCATATCTCAATCACGTGGGGGTGCCCTACATTCACCAGTGATTTCCCCGCCACCTTTTTCCTTACTTCATCGTCACGTAAGTCTACATGGATTTCGGAACAGGGGCCGCAAGGTCCCATATCTCCCATTTCCCAGAAATTATCTTTTTTGTTACCACGAAGGATTCGTTCTTCAGGAATCCACTGTTTCCAGCAATCGAAGGCTTCCTGATCAAAAGCCAGCTTGTCATCGGTACTTCCTTCAAAGACGGTCACATACATGCGATCCTTCGGAATTTTATAAACCTCGGTCAGGAGTTCCCAGGACCAGGCGATGGCTTCTTTTTTAAAGTAATCTCCGAAGCTCCAGTTGCCCAGCATCTCGAACATGGTGTGATGGTATGTATCCACCCCTACTTCTTCGAGATCATTATGCTTGCCGGAAACACGAAGGCATTTTTGAGTATCCGCAATGCGGGGAAATTTAACAGGGGCATTGCCAAGGAAAATTTCCTTAAAAGGCGCCATCCCGGAATTATTAAACATGAGGGTTGGGTCGTTTTTCACCACCATGGGTGCCGACGGAACAATTTCATGCCCCTTGGAGCGGAAAAAATCAAGAAATGTTTTGCGAACGAGTTGTGATTCCATAAGTCATAATTAAGCCAATCCTGAAAAGAGGAGCAAAAATAGAAAAAGGCCTGAATTTATTGAGTAAATGCCGGTGGTTTTCTTGAAAAACTGTCAACATCCGGGCCTGCTCCGACCGATTGCTTCGTTTCGTGTCGATGACGGATAAAATAGCCTGTGGCCGCGTAGCCCGGATGGGTTGTTTTAGTAAATTTGCCCAGCCTTACAGCATACATGTCCAAAATCAAGTATAAATACAACATCAAGACCCTTTCGTACGAAAAGTTCGAGACGACGGTGCGTGCCAGGGTGTTTCGGGTGCTTTCCTACCTGATCACCGGAAGCATCTTTGCCGGTGTGGCTATGCTTGTGACCTATAACCTGCCTTTCGATTCTCCGAAGGAACGCAAATTACGGCGGGAAGTAGATCAGATGACACTTCAGTATGAATTGCTGAATACCAAGCTAAGCCTCATGTCGAATGTCCTGAATGACCTGCAGGACCGGGATGATAATCTATATCGTGTTATTTTTGAAGCGGAGCCTATTTCCGCAGATATCCGCAAAGCGGGCTATGGAGGCGTTGAGAAATACAAAGACCTGGAAGGTTATAACAACAGCAATCTGATGAAAGCCATCAGTATGAAATTGGATCAGGTTGCCAAGCAGATGTACATTCAATCGAAATCTTACGACGAGGTGGGCAAACTTGCTAAAGAAAAAGAAAAACTTTTGGCTTCTATTCCTGCTATTCAGCCTATTGCCAACAAAGATCTGAAACACATACCATCCGGCTATGGATGGCGAACCGATCCGATCTACAAAACGGGAGAGTTTCATCCCGGGCTTGACTTTACGGCCAACTCCGGCACAGAAATCTTCGCAACAGGCGATGGTTTTGTTGAGCGGGCCGATGCGATGGATCAGGGTTATGGCAATCATGTCATTATCAACCACGGATTTGGTTATCAGACCCTTTATGGTCACATGAGCCGTTTTGTAGTCAGAGCCGGACAGAAAGTGAAACGCGGCGAGCTGATCGGCTATGTGGGAAGCACCGGGCGTTCAACAGGGCCGCACGTGCATTACGAAGTGATTAAGAACGGAGAAAAAGTAAACCCCATCAATTACTTCTTCAATGACTTGTCGCCAGAAGAATACGCGCGCATGACAGAGATGGCGTCAAAACCGTCGCAAACATTTGATTAAGCACATGTATTTTCAATTCAGCATCCTGTATGTCTAAACAAAAAATAGGGCTTTTTTCCGCCACTGCCATTGTTGTTGCAAATATGATCGGCACAGCGGTCTGGGTCAGTATCGGGTATCAGCTGATGGGCCTTCATTCGGGCTTTGCACTTATTCTGCTTTGGATCATTGGAGGGATTACGGCTCTTTTAGGCGCGCTTTGTTATGGTGAAATAGGGGCTGCGTTTACAAGATCCGGAGGGGAGTACAATTATCTTTCGGAGTTATACCATCCAGCCGTTGGTTTTCTGTCGGGCTTTATCTCTTCCACTGTTGCCTTCGCGGCACCTGTTGCAGCAGCTGCGCTTGCACTGGGTGGCTATGCCGGAAAAGTATTCACAGCCTGGGATCCAAGGATTCTTGCCACCGTAGTGGTGGTTGCCTTAACTGCCGTTCATTCACTGTCACTGAAATCGGGCAGCCGCCTTCAGAATATATTCACATCGGCCAAAGTACTTCTGATTCTTTTCATCATTGCAGCCGGCTTTCTTGCCCACAGAGGGGGAGATACCGGCTTTGTGCCCGGCAAGTTCAGTTTGATGGAAATTCTCTCCGGCGCCTTCGCGATCAACCTGTATTTTGTATCCTATGCCTACTCCGGTTGGAATGCGGCTGCTTATCTCTCGAATGAAATCGAGGAACCGCGAAAGAACCTTCCCAAAGCTCTGCTCTTCGGAACATTGATTGTATCATTCCTGTATATCCTCCTGAATTTTGTATTCCTGTATGTATCACCACAGGCAGATTTGTCGGTCAAGGGCGACTACAAAGTTGTTGAGGTTGGGTTTGTGGCTGCAAATCAGATCTTCGGTATCGCAGGAGGAAAAATCATTGCGCTGATCATAGCCGTTTTGCTGATCTCAACTGTTAGTTCGATGATTATTGCCGGCCCTCGTGTTACCATGGTGATGGGAGAAGACATCCGTTTGTTCAGTGTGTTTGCCAAAAAGAACCGGAACGGCATCCCTTCCAGAGCCGTGCTTTTTCAATCTGCTATTTCCCTGTATTTCATTTATGCCTCCACCTTCGATGAGGTAATCAAATACATCGGGTTTACCCTGAGCCTTTTCACCTTTCTTACAGTGCTTGGTATTTTCATCCTCCGCGCCCGACAGAAAACAAAGCCTCCTGAATATAGCTACCGGACCTGGGGCTATCCGGTAACGCCCATCCTGTTTCTCATTCTGATTTCCTGGATGCTTATTTATGGCTTTATCTACCAGCCCCGTCCCTCTCTGGAAGGATTGGCCACTGTAGCCTGCGGACTCATCATCTATTTCATAAATAAAAAAATAACACCAAAACCAACACATGAAAGTTTACAGAAGTAACACCTTTATCATTTTTGCGTTAGCAACCACACTTCTTGCCTGCGGAGGCACGAAGGGAAACAAGGAGACCCATTCGGCTACAGCTGACACGCTGAAGAAAGACACACTGAAGACAGTTGCCAAACAGAAGAAGGAGCCGCTGACCATTGAACGCAAATACGACGACATCGCCCGTTACATTGCCGGCCTGCCTCAGAAACCAGGAAGCACAATTGATCCGGAGCTTACAAAAACAAAAGCATGGACTTCATATTCCGAGCCGTTCAATAAAAGCTGGAAGAATTACGACAGCACACGGTTGAGCGTCATGCGCGCCTGGAGCAAGACCGACCTGGATGAGATGAACAAAAATGAAACCAATGTTTTTTATCCGTTTGCAGGAGCCGATATCCTGAATGCCTATACATTCTTCCCCCACGCCACCCAGTTCGTGATGGTGGGCCTGGAACCGGTAGGCACCTTGCCGGAACTTGACGGCAAGCACATCAAGGATTCCCTCAACACTTATTTTCACAACATCAACAACTCGCTTACATCCATTCTCAACTTCAGTTTTTTTCGGACCAAATCCATGCGGCTTGATTTCAACAAACAAAATGAACTCAACGGAACCATTCACCTGTTGTTGCTGTTCCTGACCCGTACCGGCAATACAATTGCAGGGATTACACCGGTGAGCATTCATCACGACGGCAGCCTTGCCCGTTATGAAAGTTTTGACGCAATGAGGAAAGATTCCCTTAAATCAAAAGGAGTGGAGATTCGTTTCATTGATGCTGACAGTGTGATTAAAAAAGCATATTTCTTTTCAACCAACCTGGCGAACGATGGCATGAAAGCGAACCCTGGCTTTTCAGCATTTGTAAAAGGGATGGGGCATTTCAATACCTATCTTAAATCTGCCAGCTGCCTGATGCATGAAAATTATTTTTCAAGCATACGCAACCTCATTCTTGACGGAAGCAATTATGTGCTGGAAGATGACTCAGGCATTCCTTATAAATATTTTGTGGAAAACGGGCATTATGAATTCATATTCTATGGCACCTATACCGGAGCTTACAACATCTTCCACCACAACGATCAGAAGGACCTGATGGAGGCATACAAAAGCGGGAAGAATGTAAAGCCGCTTCCCTTTGGAATCGGTTATAAATTCAAAAAAGGAGAATCCAATCTCATGTTGGCCAAGCACAAACGTTAAGCTTACAAAAAGATTACAATTTTGCCGCAGGTTCAACGGATTCTGGTCGCCCATTGTTCTGAACCTGCGGCTTTTTTATTTGCATGACCGTGATCAAAAAAAAACCGGCATTCTCTTTACTCCTGCTCTGCACTTCGCTGCTGCTTGCCGTCTTATGCAGCTACAGGTATAAAGCCCGCGCTGCGACAGAAAAACCGGCCCAGCCTGACTCGACGCTCATTGATCGCATCCTTGCCAAAGACCCTTCGCATTTCGGAAGGGTGTTGTCAAATCCACAGAAATTCAAAGTACAGATCATTTATACACAGATTGACCGGGATCTGAATAATGCAGCCACGTTTCGCGAATTCACTTACCGGGTAAAGCCGGACAACTATTTTTATTGCGCCAGCCTCGTCAAGCTTCCCTGTGCAGCCCTGGCTCTTGAAAAGCTAAACGAGCTTGGAATCAATGGCCTCAACAGCAAATCCCGGATGATGACGGATAGCCTCGGACCATGTCAAAAAAGAACTTATACAGACACCTCTTCCGAGAACGGGTATCCCAGCGTGGACCAATACATCCGACGCATGCTTCTGATAAGCGACAACATTGCTTATAGCCGGATTTATGAATTTCTTGGACCTGAGTATATCTTCAATAAACTTCGCGCAAAAGGTTATCCTGATGCATTTATTATTCAACGTTTCGACCCGGGCTGCAATACCGAAGACAATACAGTTACCAATCCCATTCACTTTACTGATCAGGCGGGAACAGTACTGTATGAACAAAAAGCAGTGTTGTACCACTCCGACAGGGCGCACCCCTTAGGTAAACCTGTGGCCGGACATGCTTATATTGATGGGAAAGGCAAAAAAGTCAACGAACCCAGAGATTTTTCTCATTCCAATTACCTCTCACTGCCCGATATCACCACCATGCTGCGCTCTATCCTCTTTCCAACTTCGGTGAATGCTGAAAAACGGTTTAAGCTGAAGGATGAAGACCGTCATTTTATGCTTCGATACCTGAGCATGCTTCCCAGAGAAGCGACTCATCCCCGATATAATTCAAAAGACTATTATGACAGTTATAAAAAATACCTGATCTATGGCAATAACCGTGACACACTGGGGTCTGACAGCCTGCGTATTTTCAATATTGTAGGACAATCTTATGGTTTTATGACCGACGTCGCTTATGTCTGTGATTTTAAGAACAAAATAGAATTTATGCTTTCTGCTGTCATTTATACAAATGAAAATGAAGTAATCAACGATAATAAATACGAGTACAATACCATTGCCCTTCCCTGGTTTTCGGAATTGGGAAAAGCCATTTATGAATATGACCGGAAACGGAAAAGAGAACACTCCCCCGATCTGAATGAATTCCGGTTTACTTATTGAGAGGAATAACTATATTTGTTATGCGTGCCTGAAGAGTTATATAAAAACAAAACATATCCCTTCCTCTTTTGCCTTACAGAGAAAAAGAAATAGAAAAATTGTATTACAGCATCGGCGAGGTGGCTTTAATGTTTAACGTCAACCAATCACTGATTCGTTTCTGGGAGAAAGAGTTTGACATTATTCAGCCACAGAAAAATAAAAAGGGCAACCGCATGTTCACCAAGGAAGATGTCGATAATTTTCGCATCATTTTCAACCTGGTTAAGGAACGGGGCTTTACACTGCAAGGGGCTAAAGACAAGCTCAAAGGCAACAAGGAAGATACAGTGAACACCTCCGAAGTGGTTCACTCCCTGCAAAGAATCCGGGCTTTTCTGATGGAATTGAAAAAAGAGCTTTAAAACCGGACCCCTTCCCCACTGATTTGCTGATTTCCATTTTTCTTCCTACCTTCCTTAGCTTTTTAGAAGCGCCAACACCCTATTTTTCAAATTTAAAACACAGATCATGAAAAAACTGTACATGCTGTTTGTGATTCTTGCCGGACTGTCGTTTCGCAGCCAGGCTCAGACCACTTATAAAGATGTGGCCAATATCTTTTACAGCCGTTGCACATCGTGTCATCATGAGAATCAGCATGCTCCGTCCATGATGAATTATACGGAGACCTATGCGAACATCGCATCCATGAAGTCTGACCTGATTTCAGGTAAGATGCCACCCTGGCCGCCGGACACCACTTATCACCGTTATCTTCAGGAAAGACTCATTACTTCCGGTGAAAAAACCGCTATCCTGAACTGGATCAACGGTGGAGCACTGAAAGGTGACACAACGCTCGCCCCGCCAGCACCCTATTATTCAGGGCTTGCAAAACTGATCGGAACTCCTGACCTGATTCTTAAAATACCAACTTTTGCCAGCAACGCAACCAGCTCTACCGATGTATATGATTGTTTTGCACTGCCTACCGGATTGACTCAGGACAGAATTATCCGGGCTTATGAAATCATCCCGGGCAACGTTCCCATTGTGCACCACGTCATCGCCAATGTGGATACCACAGGTTCTGTCAGCAGTGACCTCTCCGGAGGATGCTTTACCGAACCCGGTCAGTTCAGCATTGGCGGATATGTGCCAGGCTGCTCTCCCACTATTTTCCCGAGCCGCGCACCGTTGAAGGCCGGAATCCGTCTGAAAGCCGGTTCCAAAGTAATCCTTCAGATTCACTATCCGACAGGCACACAAGGACAAAAAGACAGCACACAGATCCGTATCTTCTTTTATCCTTTAGGAACAACCGGAGTCCGCCCCATTTATGTAACAACTCCTTTGCAGAACTGGAATCTTGTTTTGCCGGCCAATATGGTTACTCCTTTTACAGCTAAATATCCATCAAGCGGAGGATTGCCGGTCAACCTGTCGGTACTTGCGGTATCACCGCATTCGCACAAAGTATGTACCAGCATGGTGGTTTGTGCCTACGGACCAGCCAATGACACCATTCCGCTGTGCCGCGTCAACAAATGGAATTTCGATTGGCAGGGTTATTACACTTTCCCAAAAATGGTGAAAGTGCCAAGTGGCTATACCTTATACTCCAGGCACATTTACGACAATACAACGAATAACCTGAACAACCCGAACAGTCCTCCCAAAATGGTTGTTGCAGGAACAAGCACAACCAATGAAATGCTGTTTGATTCCTTCCAGTACCTGCTATACCAGGCCGGTGACGACACCATCAACATTGGTCATATCATCGACACTGATCCGCTGGTTACTTCCGTACCCGAGCCTGGGCACGCTATCCAGCAGATACGTTCTTTCGTTTATCCGAACCCTTTCAGCGACAACGCAACAGTGGTGCTGAACAGTGAGTTGCCGATCAACGATGCAGAGTTCAGGATGTTTGACATGATGGGCAAGGAGGTGCTTTCACAGGTACTTCACAACCCTGCAGCAGAAGGATTCATTATACACCGGGGCAATTTGCCGGCAGGCGTATATTTTTATACCATCAAAGCAGGTTCTGCCACCGGTAACGGCAAAATGGTTCTGATGTCAAAATAGAAAATGCATTAAAACAAAAAAAGCTGCCAAAGGGCAGCTTTTTTGTTTTGGATCAGTAGTACTTATTCGGGAGCAGGTAATTGCTAACATAATCCTTCACGCCCTCCTCAAGCGTGTGAAAAGGCTTGTCGTAACCGATAGACCTGAGCTTACTCATATCGGCTTCCGTAAAATACTGGTACTTCTCCCTTATATCAG
>DASYGQ010000020.1:0-7068 GCA_035999585.1 Bacteroidia bacterium
ATGAAAAAAACATTTCTATGCTTTTTCGCTGTACTCACAGCAATGGCCTTGCATGCCCAACAGCTTCCTCACTTCAGTCAGTATATGCTGAACGACTATGCTGAAAACCCTGCTATCGGCGGAAAAAATCCTTATTTCGAAGCCTCTTCCATTAATCGCTATCAATGGATCGGAATCAGCGATGCTCCCCGTACTTATATGCTAAGTCTGAACGGCCCTTTGAAGAATCCTCATTTTGGAGTTGGCGGACAGATTTTCACTGATGTTGTAGGGCCTTCCCGCCGCACCGGTTGCTATGTTTCATATTCCTACCATGCTGCTATTACCAAGGATATCCAGTTGTCTCTCGGACTTCAGGGGGGTGTGCTTCAATACATGGTGGATGGATCCAAGATCAATCTGCGCGATCCCGACAACGTGCTCAGCAGCGGCCTGCAGAGCGTGGTCATGCCCGAGTTTGGTTTCGGGGTTTATGTACACAGCAAAGACAAATGGTATGCAGGGTTTTCGATTCCGGAAATTGTGGAAGACAAGCTGAAATTTTTCAGCTACATGGGCAACACACCCAGTGTGATCGTAAGACATTACACCTTTACGGCAGGTTACAAATACGTGCTCAATGAAAACTTTGCCTTCCAGCCCACTACGGTTGTCCGCTATCTGGATCCCGTTCCGGTACAGTTTGACCTTGGCGTACGTGCCCTCTACAGGGAAAAATTATGGGTGGGTGCTGCCTTCCGTAACAACGATGCCTGGGTGGCTATGGCCGGCTATGTATATAAAGAAAGCCTGACGATCGGATATGCTTATGATTTCAGCACTTCCAACATTCAGAACTACAGCAGCGGATCGCATGAGATATTCATCGGGCTGCGTTTCCACCGCACACCTGATAAACAGATCCCTGCTAAACTTTAGCAATATTATTTTTTTGAAGAACTCTGCTGAACCGGATTGTTGTTGTGGAGGGTATAAATAATAGAATCCCACCAACCCTGGTAATACCAGTTTTCTCTGAAATGGGCTTCCTTCACGAATGTCAGTTTCTCCAGTACACGTGCTGAAGCCAGGTTGGCCGGAGCAATGTTTGCTTCAATGGTATGAAGCTTCAATGCCTGGAAACAATAACGGGTGATCTCTGTGAGTGCTTCTGTCATAAGTCCTTTGTTCCAATGTTGCGGATCGAGCTCATACCCCATCTCTGCTCTTAGATGCTGCCAGGAAATCGACCGTATCCCCGCTGTCCCTATCAACATCTCTTCTTTACCCTTCAATGAAAGCCCCCACCGGATTCCCTCACGGGCAACAAACTGCTGCCTGAATTTTGCTTCCAGTTCAACCGCCTCTCCCCCTAAAACAAACACAGGCGCCCCGCGATACTGCATCACTGCCTGATTGCCATATAATTTAAAAATACTTTCTGCGTCCGAAGGAAGTATCTCCCGGAGAAGAAGGCGTTCTGTTTCGAGAGCCGGAAATAAATGAAAGAGTTCTTTGGAGGAGTTCATCTGTGCTGCTAAACCTGTGAAAACGAATGCAGGGAGAAATATACATATTAATTTCAATATATATAAAATAATCTATATATTTACATCAAATCAAGTACATGTTAAAACCAATGTTCAAGCCTCTGGAAATGGAGCATGCTTCCGAAATGCTTAAGGCATTGGCTCATCCCATTCGTCTGGCTATTGTAGAGCTGCTTTCCGAAAAGAAGTTCTGTACCGTCAGTCAGATCCAGGATGCCCTGGGTCTTGAGCAGGCAGTGGCATCGCAGCAACTCTCTATCCTGCGGATGAAGGATGTGCTGGTCTGCGAACGGGAAGGTAAAAACTCCGTGTATTCACTGAAGTATGTCTGCCTCTCCAAGGTGATCGACTGCCTCAAACAGTGCAATCCCTGATGGAGGTGATCGGTTACATAGCAGCGGTGCTGATCGGCATCAGCCTGGGACTTATTGGCGGAGGAGGCTCCTCTCTGGCTCTGCCTGTACTGGTATATCTGTTCCACATCAATGCACAGGCAGCCGTATCCGATTCCTTTTTCATTGTGGGCCTGGCTTCGCTGGCCGGAGCACTCACCTATATCTACCAGAAACAAATTTGTTATAAATCCGTGCTGGTCTTCGGACTTCCATCAGTCATTGGTGTGTTTGTCGCCCACCGCGTTATTTTCAAGGCGATTCCCGAACGCATCATCGTTGGCAACCTGATTGATATCAGCAAAGACATGTTGATCCTCCTCTTCTTTTCAGCTTTGATGATCGCGGCTTCCGTCTCGATGATAAGACCCTTGAAATCAGGAACCGATCCGGAAGTATCCGGTGACGATTATCCTTTTATGAAATTAATGCTGGGCGGCACTGCTGTTGGCCTTGTAGCAGGGCTCGTTGGCGCGGGAGGCGGGTTTCTGATCATACCGGCACTTGTCATTCTCATCCGCATGCCTATGAAAAAAGCAATCGGCACATCGCTGATGATTATTACCGTTAACTCTGCGATCGGGATGTTCAGTCACATGAGCGATCATGCATTGAGCGGCTGGCCTTTTCTGCTGCTTTTCGGAGGACTTGCCATATGCGGTATCCTCATTGGTAAATACATTTCAAAGTTCGTGTCCGGCGCCAAACTGAAACCGGCTTTCGGCTGGTTCATTCTTGTCATCGGAATATTTATCATCACACAACAGTTTTACAAGATTCATCCTTAAAAACAAAAGCATGTATATCGAACAGATGTATACCAATTGCCTGGCCGAGGCAGCCTATTACATTGAATCGGATGGCGAAGCTGCCATCATTGATCCGATCCGTGAAACATTGCCTTACATCCAAAAGGCTAAAGAACGGGGAGTCAAAATAAAATATGTTTTCGAAACGCATTTCCACGCCGATTTTGTTTCCGGTCATATCGACCTGGCCCGCGAAAGCGGAGCGCGCATTGTGTTCGGCCCTCTTGCCGAAACCGCATACGATGTGCATCATGCCAAAGATGGCGAGATCCTGCATATCGGGAAAGTACAGATCAAAGTGCTTCATACGCCAGGGCACACACCCGAATCAAGCACTTATTTACTCATCGATGAGAATGGAAAAAATCATTGTGTTTTCACAGGTGATACGCTTTTTGTAGGCGATGTCGGAAGACCTGATCTGCTCGATGGAAAAATGTCGAAAGAGGACCTGGCAGGCATGATGTATGATTCCCTGAACAACAAGATCAAGCCGCTGGCTGATGATGTGATTGTATATCCCGCTCATGGTCCCGGCTCCGCCTGCGGCAAAAACATCGGAAAAGAAACCTGGTCGACCATTGGCATTCAGAAGAAAACCAATTACGCGCTTGGCAATATGAGTCGCGAGGAATTCATTGCCACGCTCACCAAAGGTCTGACTCCTCCTCCTTCCTATTTCTTTGCCGATGCCATGATCAATAAAAACGGTTACGATAACATCAGCGACGTAATGCACCGCAACAATCATGCACTGGATCTGACCGCTTTCAGAAAAGAAATGGACAACGGTGCACTTATCCTCGATACCCGCGACCCCGATACTTTTGAAAAAGGATTTATTCCGGGCTCTATCAACATTGGCTTACAGGGAACCTTTGCCGTATGGGTGGGAACACTCATCGATATAAAAAAACCACTGCTGCTCATCACAGCAGAAGGCAAAGAAGAAGAAACAGTCCTCCGTCTGGCCCGTGTGGGTTATGAACAGGTGAATGGTTTTCTCAAAGGTGGCATGCCGGCCTGGTCCGCTTCCGGAAATAAAGTGGAAACCATAGAATCTGTCAGCCCTGCTGAGTTCTGTGGACAGCTTAATAACAAAGTAGTCATTGATGTACGCAAAGAAGGTGAATTTGAAACCGTGCATGTGAAAGGCGCACAGCTCGTACCTTTGTCAGACCTGGAATCACGGTTAAAAACATTTGATCCCGGAAAAGATTACCTTGTGCATTGTGCCGGCGGTTACCGATCCATGATTGCATCCTCCATTCTGAAACGGAATGGCATTCATAATTTCAAGAATGTTCTGGGAGGCATGGCAAAAATAAAAGAAGCCGGCGCTCCGGTGGAAGAGGCCAAACTAACAGTATAAACCTAATAACAAAAAACATGAAAATCACACGTTCCCTTTTTGCGCTCTGCGCATTTGTTCTTCTCTCAGTGAACCTTTCGGCCCAGAAAAGTGCCGCTGCACCGGTTGTTACCAATGTCGATGCCAAACAGTTCAGCGAGATGCTAACCAAAAACGATGGTGTGCTGATTGACCTGCGCACGCCTGCTGAAATTGAAAAAGGATATATCAAAGGATCGAAGATGATCGATTTCACCGACAAGAACTACGAACAGGAATTCGCGAAGCTCGATAAAAACAAACCCACCTATATCTATTGCGCCGGCGGTGGCCGTAGCGGCAGTGCTGCCGAATACATGCAGGAGCATGGGTTTAAGAAGGTCGTGAATCTCCAGAAAGGCTTTAATGACTGGAAGAAAGAAGGGTTACCGATTGAAATGAAAAAATAATTTTTTCTGATTATTTAACCCTCCCCCCCCCGGGCTGAAGCCCGGGGCTAGGGCCCGGGGCTAAATAGCCCAAACCCATATCCTCTTGCCTTCATCTCATCCAGATAAGCAGGCAATACCGCATATAAATTCTCCTTTGCCTTCAGGCTGTCGTGAAACACAACGATGGAGCCTTCCCGGGAATACTTCAGGGTATTGTCAAGGCATTTGGCCGGTGTGGTGTTGCGGTCGAAATCGCCGCTGAGCACATCCCACATGATGATTTTATAATTACGCCGGAGCCGGCGCGCCTGTGATTTCTTGAGCCTGCCATAAGGCGGGCGGAAGAAATGCGATTTCACCTGTTGCGCGCAGACAGCAATATTATTGAGGTATTTTCCCGAATCGGTGTTCCAGCCATTGAGGTGGTTGTATGTATGATTGCCGGTGAAGTGCCCTTCCGCCAGGATGCGTGCATACACGTCGGGATAGCGCTGTACATTTTCTCCTACGCAAAAGAAAATAGCTTTGATATTCCGTTGCTTCAACTCATTCAACACCCAGGGGGTGATGTCGGGATGAGGCCCGTCGTCGAAACTCAGGTAAATGATTTTCTTATCCGTGTCCACTCTCCAGAGAAGTCCGGGATAGAACTTCTTCAACAAAAAGGGTGGCCTGACCAGATACATGCTTATAAATTCTCAGCCAGTGGCTGCAGTTCTGCAAAGCGTTGTTTGAATTCCTTCGCCAGCGCATCCTGCTTAAACTGTTCTGCAAGCTGCACAAGCCCCTGCAAAATAGATCCCGCCTGTCGCGCCGGGCTGCTCAGATTCTCAGATGGCTTGGCTCGCTTGACAGCTGCGCAATAACGAAGTTCGCCTTCATTGATATCAAATAACCGTTTTGCCAGGGCATTGCATTTCTCTCCGCCGCCAGCCTGGTACCAGGTTCCGAGCACGTAATACATTGCACCGTCATAAGGCACATTTCGTTCGGGCATCACGGCAACACATTTCTCCATCACTTTTAACGCCGAATCTTTTTTGCCTTCCTCAATGAGTGTTTCACCAAGGGTGCTCATCTGCAGACGAAGGTTGACTGCCATGCGCATGTTATTTTCATCCATGTAGATAGAAGGAGCATCCATTCCACCCCAGTTGAAATTCTCCATGATGTTCTTGTACATAATGCCCGTGTTCAGACGCATTTGTTCACGGCCTCTGGTTCCCATATTCCTGCTCTTGATTGGGGTCAGACGATAAGCCAGACCCTCGAGCTGGAAATAAGGCTCCAGGTTCATATAGCTTTCCGATCCGGTGGTGACAGCAAAATAAATAGGACGCTCCCAGTTATTGGTGGCAAGCAGATCCAGCACCATCAGGTCGTTCTTCAGCAGTGCGGTTTTATTGAGTACCCAATCAATGTTTTTGGAAACAAGACTGTCGGGTGTATTGGCAGGTATGGTACCGTTCTTTCTGCATTTCTCGATATCAACCGGTATTCTCATTTTGTTGGTAGGCAGATAATCAAGAGGTCTTTCTCCTCCGCCTTGCGACAGCTTTTTGGCCGGGTCATCGCTGGCAACAAAATCCATGAGCTCACGGCATGGGAAAAATCCGTCGAGGCCTTTGTCGACGATATACACCACATCTCTTTTTCCCTGAATGTATTTGTCAGGAGTGAGTGAAAAAGGAACAGGATCGGAGTCATACGCTTTGCGCTTCATCTGATCGATGTACCAGTCGGTTTGCAGCAGACTCAGGTTGACAACACGAACATCGGTACGGAAGTTCTCCACCTCCTGCACATACCAGAGGGGGAATGTATCGTTATCGCCATTGGTAAAGAGGATGGCATTCGGTGCGCAGGAGCTCAGATAGTTCTTGGCAAAGTCGCGGCAGGTGTAACGGTTAGAGCGGTCGTGATCGTTCCAGCCTTCCTTGCCCATGATAGCCGGTACGGCCAAAGTGCAGCAGGCAGTGGTAAGGATGGCAGCCAGGTTGGGCGACATGTATTTCTTGATCCAGTCCCAGATCGCATACACACCCAGGCCGATCCAGAATGCAAAGGCATAGAAGGATCCGGCATAGGCGTAATCCCGTTCACGGGGCTGGTTGGGATATTGATTCAGATAGATGACAATGGCCAGACCGGTGAAAAAGAAAAGCAGGAACACAACGAGTGCATTTTTCCAGTCTTTGTTGATCTGGTAAATCATACCGATCATGCCCAGGATGAGGGGCAGCAGGAAGAAGCGGTTATAGCCTTTGTTTCCGGTGATGCTTTCCGGAAGGTTATCCTGGGGACCGAGGTTAAACTGATCTATGAATTTGATTCCGCTCAGGTAGTTTCCGCTCATCACGCCACCATGGCCCTGCACGTCGTTCTGACGTCCGGCAAAGTTCCAGAGGAAGTAGCGGAAATACATGTGCTTAAGCTGATAGGCGAAGAAATAGGTAAGGTTCTCGGTGAAGGTGGGTTTCATGAGGGTCTCCTGTTCACCGCGGTTATTGGTGATGGTCACAGGCTCTCCTTTGATATTGGCCCATTGCTTGTAAT
>DASYGQ010000167.1:0-8629 GCA_035999585.1 Bacteroidia bacterium
CGAGGGCCGACCAATGGGTACCGTCCCAGGCTGCGATCATACGTGCCGGAACTCCCGAAACAGAATCGAAATAGCCGCTGATGTATAATTTGTTGTTCCATACCTGCATAGCCTCCACAGCGCTGCCGGTGGAAAGTCCGCTGCCCATAGCCGACCAGTTGGAGCCGTCCCATCTGGCAATTCCTCTGGCAGCTGTTCCGCCTGCTGAAGTGAATGTTCCTCCTGCATATAGATTACCGTTATAAGCAGCCAGCGTGGTGATGTCGCCGTTGTTTACACCGCCCGAAACAGCCATCCAGGTGGATCCGTCCCATGCCGCGATTTTAGAAGTTGCTGTTGTTCCGGCGCTGTCGAATGTTCCTGCGGCATAAAGCAGGCCGCTGTATACTGCCAGGGCGTTCACATTTCCGTTTTTCAGGCCGGTTCCGGCGGCTGACCAGGCGCTGCCGTTCCACATAGCGATATGATGAGCGGGATGTCCTCCGGCCGAGTCAAACAGTCCGCCTGCATATAAATTGTTTTTGTAATTGGCTGTGGCGTTGACGGGAGCACTCAGTCCTGTATCCAAAAGCGACCAGTTTGTTTCATCCCATCCCACAATATGACCCACCGGATTTCCGTTAGCATAAGCAAGGGGGCCTGCCACGAAAAGTTTTCCAAAGCAGGTATCGAAAGCGGAGACCGTGCCTCCGTCAACACCGCCGTTCACATCAAACCAGGCCATCTGAGCCTTGGCTGAGGAAGCAAGCAATGTGATGGAAAACAGGAACAGGAAAAGGCGTTTGAAACAGGTGTTTTTCATTGTATTTAATTTTTTGCGTTTTTTTAAAACAGATAACGGGCTGTGGGTGAAATGCTTTGAGGGGCAAACTCATTCCTCAGAAACTTGTGATAGCCGGTGATGGCGATCATCGCGGCATTGTCGGTACAATACTCAAATTTAGGAATAAAAACATCCCAGCCCATCTTGCGGCCTTCCTCCTGCAGGGCCTTGCGCAGCCCGGAATTGGCCGATACCCCGCCGGCCAGCGCAATGTTGCGGATGCCGGTTTGCAGCGCTGCTTTTTTCAGCTTGTCGATGAGTATGCTGACGATCGTATGCTGGATAGAAGCGCAAAGGTCGTTTTTGCGTTCTTCGGCAAAGGCAGGATTGAGCTTTGTCTGCGCCTGTATGAAATAAAGAATGGAGGTTTTCAGTCCGCTGAAGCTGAAGCCAAGATCCGGAATACGCGGATGCGGAAAGGAGAATGCATCTTTGTTGCCCAGCGCAGCGAACTTATCAATGAGCGGTCCTCCGGGATATGGGAGACCCAGTATTTTCGCGGCTTTGTCGAACGCCTCGCCGGCGGCATCATCGCTTGTTTCGCCGATCACTTCCATGTCGAATACATCACGGACAACGACCAGTTGAGTATGTCCGCCCGATACCGTCAGGCAGAGCAGGGGGAAGGAGGGTATTTTTCCGCCTTCTTCTTCAATGAGATGGGCAAGGATATGCGCCTGCATGTGATTCACTTCGATCAGGGGCAGCCCGGAGGCCAGGGCAAAACCCTTGGCAAATGAGCCGCCAACGAGCAGCGATCCCATGAGACCCGGGCCACGGGTAAAGGCAACACCGTTTAACTGTTCCCGGCTGATACCTGCTTTTTTGAGCGCGGCATCTACTACCGGCACGATATTTTGCTGATGAGCACGGGATGCCAGTTCGGGAACAACACCTCCATAAAGGCGGTGCACTTCCTGGCCGGCCGTGACATTTGAAAGGATACGCGAATCACGGCTCACAGCTGCGGATGTATCGTCGCAGGAGGATTCAATTCCAAGGATGAAAATAGGCTCATTGCCCATATTTCAGTAATTTTGTTTGTTTTGTTTCAATTTCACAAAAGTATCAAAAAACTAGGTAAAATATTCCTTTATTTCCTGGCTGCGGTCATCCTGTTGCTGACGGCGTCGTACCTTCTTTTGCGTTCGGCCTCGGTGCAGACCTGGCTCAGCAAACGTGTGGCCGCCAACCTGTCGGAAAAACTCAAAACACGGGTGGAGGTGGGTGGCGTGGATTTTGAATTTGTCAAAACACTGGTGCTGGAAGATGTGTTTATCGGAGATCTTCACCAGGATACTGTTTTATGCGCCCAAAAGCTGAAGGTGGATATCGGGTATCTGGGCTTCAGCGATCAGTGGCTCCTGATCAATGACCTCAGTCTCGTGAATGCGAAGGTGAAGCTCAAGAAATACAAAGGGGAGCATGACATGGCTTATACTTTTCTGCTGGATGCCTTGTCATCTTCCCCGAAGAAAGACACGGTCCGGAATAAAGCCACCTGGAAACTCACCCTCAATACCATCAATCTCACAAACCTTGAATTCATTTATGACTTCAAGCAGAACAGCGATACCAGCTGGGGGATGAACTACCGGAATATTCGCGCCACCAGCGTCAATGCACGATTTTCGGACATACGTGGCCATGGCGATACCCTGCACCTGGATATCGAATACCTCTCCACCCGCGAGAAAAGCGGTTTCATCCTGAAAAGCATGTCGGGCACTGCGGAGCTGAGCATGCATGCTGCAGAATTCAAAAACCTGCGCATACTCACGCCTAACAGCGACGTGAATACCTATTTGCTCTTTACCTACCGCGACCCGGCAGACCTGGAAGAGTTTGTGGACAGCGTGAAAATGAAAGCGGTCTTCAGTCATTCGACGGTGAGCATGGCCGATATCGCTTATTTTGCGCGCGACCTCAAAGGCATGAACCAGAAGCTGGAGCTCAAAGGCGGTACAGCCAGCGGAAAAATCACCAATCTGAAAGGGAAAGATCTCGACATCGCCTTTGGTAAATCCTCCAGCTTCCGGGGCGATGTCAGCTTTCAGGGCCTGCCCGACATTGAACAAACGTATATCATTTTCAAAGCCACCGAAGTGCGCACCAATAAGCAGGACCTTGAGCAGGTTCCTGTGCCGCCTTTCGACAAAGGCACGCTGCTCAAGCTTCCTCCCAATTTCGCCATGCTCGGCAATATCCGCTTCCATGGCACCTGGGAAGGTTTCTTCAGTGAATTCGTTGCTTACGGCGAATTCAACACAGCCATCGGATCACTCTCTTCCGATATTTCTTTCCGGACAAATAAAGACAAGCGGCTGTCGTACCAGGGAAAACTGAAAGTGAAAGATTTTGATGCCGGACGCTTTCTGGGCCTCCCGGCTTTTGGAAAGGTATCCATGACCGGAGAATTCGAAGGAAAGGATATCAGCAATGCCAACTCCGAAATCCTCCTCAAAAACGGTGTTGCCCAATATATTCAACTGAATAATTACACGTATCAGAATGTGAAGTTCGACGGACAGTTCTCGCGCAAGGAGCTCAGCGGGAACCTGAGTATCGATGATGACAACATTGCGCTCAAATACAACGGGTCCATCGATTTCAAAGGGCAGGAGCCCCTGTTCGACTTCAGCGCGGAGGTCAAACATGCCAACCTGGTGGCTCTTCATTTCTATGATCCCGGCAAACCCGCAGTACTGAGTGCCAAGGTGGATGTGAATATGTCAGGCAATAATATTGATAACCTGCTTGGTCTGGTGCGTATCAGCGGACTGGAATACACACAGGACAAAACAAAAGCCACGCTGCCCGAAGTGCGCATCGCAGCCCGGGAAGATTCACAGGGTAAAGTCATTTCACTGAGTTCCGATTATGTGGACGCTTCTCTGTCAGGACGTTTTACGCTGCTTGATTTCAACGTCTATATGCGCAAAATGCTGGCGGCATATATTCCTGCCTATTTCAGCGATCCGGTTCCGAAAACCCGCCAGAAGAACAAAAAGAAATACTTAAACACGGAAGATTTCACTGCGCATGTGCTTCTCAAAAACACCGACATGCTTTCCAATCTGTTCTTTCCCGATTTCACTGCGGCCCACAATACCGGCATCTCCGGCAGTGTGAATACCGGCACCGAACAGCTGAAGCTGGATGCCACTTCCAAATCGATCGGGATTTATGGTAAACGTTTTCAGGATTGGACATTGCATGCAGGAAACCAAACAGCTGACCGCATGAGTGTGTCCACCACCAGCTCCCGCATTTTGTTTAACGACAGTGTGGGTGTTGATCACTTTTCGCTGAACACAACGGAGCAGCATGACACTGTTGCGCTGAAGCTTGACTGGAAGAACAATACTCAGAAAAAATATTCAGGATCGATCAATGCAGGAATGAAAGTGCTTTCACCCGGCAACATGACCCTGGCGGTGAAAGAGGCAAGGGTGTTCCTGGAAGACTCCCTCTGGAAAGAAAGCCCTGGAAATCTGGTGCGGTTCGATTCCGCCAAAGTGTTTTTCCATGATTTCGGTTTCACCAATAATCAGCAGGTGTTCAATCTGGATGGAATCGTTTCGGGAGATAAGAACGATGTGCTTTCCATTCTCATTCATCATATGAACCTTGCGAATATCAATACCGTTGTAGGCTCGCAGGGGCTTACCCTCAAGGGCCTGGTTGATAGCCGCACCACTGTGTCCGACTTGTATCACAATGTGGTATTCACGAGCTCATCCACCTTCAGCGGGCTGCAGATCAATAACGACACCATTGGGGACGGATCTGTTGAATCGTTGTGGGATATGAAAAAGGAAGGCATTTACCTGCATGGAAATTTCACCCGTGACCTTGTTCCGGGGTTTCTTTTTTCCGGTTTTTATTATCCTGCCAAGCCCGATCATAACCTCGATTTCGAGATCACCCTGAGCCGGCTGAATCTGGCTATTTTCAAGCCTTATGTGAAGGATTTCTGCCGCAACTTCGACGGCAAATTTTCGGGAAACCTGGCGCTCAGGGGATCCCTCAAAGAACCGGCCCTGACAGGCAGCGTGACAGCCGATGCCGACCGTGTGACCTTTAATTACCTCAACACCAATTATAAGTTCAAAGAACAAATCATTACCCTTGAAGAGAATGCTTTTATCATGCCCGATTTTGTCATCCTGGATGAATATGGCAACAAAGCCACAGTGAAGAACGGCCGTCTCACACATGATCATTTCCGGAATTTCCATTTAAACTTCCCGGTTGAAACCGAAAAGTTCATGTGCCTCAACACCACCGAGGCCGATAATACCGATTACTACGGAACAGCCTTTGTAACGGGCCTTGTCAGCCTCACAGGAACAATCGATAACCTGAATATCGATGCCAGTGTTAAGACAGAGAAAGTTTTTGAAAAGAAGACAAACAGAACTCATTATACGAACTTCTTTATACCGTTGGAGAATACCGGTGATATCTCACAGAACAATTTCATCAGCTTCGTCAAACGGGATTCGGTCAAACGTAAAACAAATTACAAGGTTGACCTGAGCGGACTGAGCCTTAATTTCAGCCTTGAAGTGACACCGGATGCCAACGTGCAGATGATCTTCGATCAGAAGGTGGGCGACGTGATAAAAGCTAAAGGAGCAGGAAATATCCAGATGAACATCAGCACCCTTGGTAAATTCTCGATGTACGGCGATTATTCGATTGAAAACGGGGAATATCTTTTTACCCTCAAAAACCTCATCAATAAAAAATTTAAGATCGAACGGGGTGGAACCATAAGCTGGGCCGGTGATCCGAAGGACGCAACGATCAATCTCAATGCTGTTTATCAGGTGCGGGCAGTGCTGAAACCGGTTGTGCAAAGCGACAGTACCGGACGGCGCTATCCGGTTAACTGTACCATGAATCTGACCGGAAGCCTGCTTCAGCCGAACATTAATTTTGACATCGATCTTCCGACAGTGGATGAGACCACACGTCAGGAGGTGAAGAGGAACGTGAATAATGAGCAGGAAGTGAACCGCCAGGTACTGGCTCTTCTGGTGCTGAACAGCTTTGTGCCGCCTGTAGGATCGGAAGCACAGACAGGAGCGGGTCTGACAACAACAACTGCAGGTCTTACCACTTCCAGCGAACTCCTCTCCAATCAGCTGAGCAACTGGCTGTCGCAAATCAGTTCCGATTTCGACCTTCGGGTGAAATACAGGCCTGGTGATGTCGTGAACCGCGATCAGATGGAACTGGCCTTGTCGACTCAGGCTCTGAACGACCGTCTGACGCTCGACGGCTCGGTAATCAGCGGCGCCACGAACCAGAAAAATACAAACAACGTGGTGGGTGACTTAAACGTGGAGTACAAGCTGACCCGCAGCGGCAAGCTGAGGCTGAAAGCGTATAATAAAACGAATGACAATACCGTGCTCAATGCCGATGCTCCTTACTCCCAGGGAATGGGACTGGCTTATAAAGAGGAGTTCAATACACTCACTGAGCTCATGAACCGCTATAAAGAAAAGCTGCGCCGGTTGTTTGGGGGCAGCGGTCCCGATCCGGTTGTGCCCGATCCGGGCCCCAAACTGATTTCTAATCCTCATTAATATTGGATTACGAATGCCCTGAAACGGGCCTTTTTAGCAAAATAGCCGTCTTTTCGCATTGTTTTTTAATACCCAATAGGCTATCTTTGAATATCAGCATCTTACGAATCCAGGATTGATACAGAATTGTGTTGTATCCTTGGTAGTTGTTAATAGTTCTTTTTCTGTTCTTCTGATCGCATGTCTAAATTCTCAATTTAAGAAACGTATAAACAAACATTTTATCATGAAAACAAAAACTACTCATTTCATTTCTATGGGAAAATGCCTGGCTTTTCTGCCGCTTGCATTTTTCTTTCATTCTACAGAGAGCAAGGCTCAGACAGTTCCCAAGCATGATCACGTAATCATTGTGATGATGGAGAACTACAATTACTCCAATATCATCGGTGATGTAACCAACTGTCCTTATATCAACAAACTGGCCGGAGATACCATGGGAGCTTTGTTCACGAACTCTTTTGCCATCGAGCATCCGAGCCAGCCGAACTACCTGGATTTATTTTCGGGTTCACATCAGGGCGTGACCGACGATAACGTTCCGGCAAACATATTTACAACTGCCAATCTCGGCGCTGAACTGATTGCAAAATCATATACGTTCACCGGCTACTCTGAAGGACTCAGCGCGGTAGGCTATAACGGCGCCACTTCCGGCGGTTCCGGAGGCTATGCCCGCAAGCATGCTCCCTGGACCAACTGGATGGGTGCAAGCTCTAATTCAATCCCGACCGCCGATCATCAGCCTTATACGGCATTCCCTACATCTGCCAATTACAGCACATTGCCAACCGTGGCGTTTGTGATTCCAAACCTGGTGGACGATATGCACAACGGTTCATCTCCCACCAACAAACAAACCGGCGATACCTGGCTGAAAAACAACCTCGACGCTTATGCGCAGTGGGCCAAGAAACACAACAGTCTGCTGATTCTTCAGTGGGACGAAGATGACAATACCGGTGGAACGAACCAGATCGTCACCATTTTCGTCGGACAAAATGTAAAGCAGGGTCAGTACAGCGAGAAGATCACACATTTCCGGGTGCTGCGCACGCTGGAAGATATGTATGGTCTTGGTTATGCAGGTGCCAGCTCTACCGAAACACCCATCGTGGATGTTTGGAGAACCCTCGCAACAGGCATTACTCCAATCAACACACCTCAGCACAATGTGCAGCTGATGCCGAACCCTTTCAGCACCGAAACACTGTTGAATGTGGATCAGGAAATGAAATCGGCTGAATTCAGAATGTACAATGCACTGGGCGAAGAAGTACAAGCCATCCATGAGATCAGCGGAACGCAGATCGTGATTGGCCGTAACAACCTGAGCAAAGGCATTTATTTCTATTCGCTTACCGAAGGGCAAAATCTTATTTCAAGAGGAAAGCTTGTGATTGAGTAAAAGTTAAAATTTTCCAAAGAAAAGGCCCGCTTCGAAAGAAGCGGGCCTTTTCTTTGGAAAAGAGGAAGGGTAAAAAAGAAATAATATTCAATAATCAATGTTCTTTATCCCCGAAGGGGGAATTCTCAAGTTAAAAAAAGGAATATCGAATATCGAACACTGAATTTCGAATATCGAAGTGTGGGATAGGAAAAAATATTCAATGATCAATGTTCAATGTTCTTTATCCCCGAAGGGGGAATTCCCAAGTTAAAAAAAGGAATATCGAATATCGAACACTGAATTTCGAATATCGAAGTGTGGGATAGGAAAAAATATTCAATGATCAATGATCAATGATCAATGTTCTTTATCCCCGAAGGGGGGATTCTTAAGCGGAAAACAATATCGAATATCGAACACCGAATATCGAATATCGAAGTGTGGGATAGGAAAAAACATTCAATGATCAATGTTCAATGTTCTTTATCCCCGAAGGGGGAATTCTCAAGCGGAAAACAATATCGAATATCGAACACCGAATATCGAACGCCGAAGTTCTTTTTACTTCGTTATTCGGCGTTCGATATTCGACATTCGATATTGTTTTTTTACGGAACAATAATACTCAGCACAGGGCTCCATGCTCCCTGAACGCCTTTAAGAATGACCGCATAGCGGAAATAGTATCGTGTACCGGAGGTGAGACCCGTCTTGATAAACTTGGCGATCAGGCCTTTGTAAATGGTTGTCCAGCTCGCTTCGTTTTTAGGATTGGTGGTCATCTGGTAGACATAGATCGCATTCTTCTGCGCTTTG
>DASYGQ010000173.1:0-3176 GCA_035999585.1 Bacteroidia bacterium
TGCCAACGGAAATGTTCTTTCACTTTTTTAAATCTTTTTCCGATGCCGCAAAGTGCAACCTGAACATCAAGGCAGAAGGAAGCAATGAGCACCATAAAATCGAAGCCATTTTCAAAGCCTTTGCCAAAGCGATCCGCATGGCACTGAAACGGGATCCGGAGAATAAATCCCTTCCCAGTACGAAGGGTTTACTTTAAAAACAGTCATTTATGAAAACAGTGATTTTGAAATACAATGCCGGGAATGTGCGTTCGGTTGCTTTTGCTCTGGAGCGCCTGGGTGTCAACCCTATGATTTCAAACCAGGAGGAAGAGATTCGCTCCGCCGATAAAGTAATTATACCTGGCGTAGGCGAGGCTGGTACCGCCATGACATTTCTGAAAGCTCAGCGGCTCGACCGGCTTATTGTTTCTCTGAAGCAACCGGTGCTTGGCATTTGCCTTGGTATGCAACTGATGTGCCGGAATTCGGAAGAAGGTAATACGGTTTGCCTGGGCATATTCAACCAGGATGTGCGCAAAATACAAGGCGCTGTTAAGGTCCCTCACATGGGCTGGAATAATATCGGTAAGATTCGCGGGCCGCTGTTTGAAGGATTGAATGGAGAAGAGTATATGTATTACGTGCACGGGTATTGTGCCGGTATTGGCGCAGATACGATTGCAGTTACGGAATACGGATCGGAATACAGTGCTGCATTGAGTAAGGGAAATTTTTACGGAGTACAGTTTCACCCTGAGAAATCCGGTGAAGATGGGGCGCGGATACTCGAAAACTTTTTAAAGCTGTGAGCACGATGGAGATTATACCTGCGATTGATATTATAGGAGGGCGATGTGTACGTCTGAGTCAGGGCGATTACAACAGAAAGACTATTTATGACGAGTCTCCGCTGGATGCAGCTCTTCGTTTCGAAGATGCCGGAATAAAGCGTCTGCATTTGGTGGACCTGGATGGAGCCAGGAAAGGCTCCGTTGTCAACCTGAAGGTGCTGGAAATTCTGGCTCTCAAAAGCAGGCTTGTCATTGACTTTGGCGGGGGCATTAAAACCGATGACGATATCAATGCTGTATTCAATGCAGGAGCTTCACTGGCTACTGTCGGAAGCATGGCGGTGACGAATGAAAATTTGTTTTTCCAATGGCTGAAACGATATGGCTCCGATAAAATCCTGACCGGTGCAGATGTCAAAGAAGAGAAGATTGCAATAGCGGGCTGGCAAAAAGAAACAGGGCTTTCGTTGTTTGAATTCCTGGAAGCAAAAGCAGCAGGAGGAATGAAACTGGTTTTTTGTACAGACATATCCAAAGATGGCTTATTGCAAGGTCCGGCCATTGATTTGTATAAAAAGATAAAGGAGCGCTTTCCGGAACTGAAACTCATTGCCAGCGGTGGTATTTCATCTGTTAATGATCTGAAAGCGCTGAAGGAAACAGGATGCAGTGGTGCCATCCTTGGAAAGGCTTTGTACGAAGGGCGAATTTCACTGAATGAATTGAAGCAATACTTGTAAGCATGCTGGCTAAACGCATTATTCCTTGTCTGGATATCCGTAACGGCCGTACCGTGAAGGGTGTGAAATTCGAAAATATCCGGGATGCAGGAGATCCTGTGGAACTTGCGCTTCGGTATGCGGATGAAGGAGCCGATGAATTGGTTTTTCTGGACATCACGGCAACGAATGAGAAGAGAAAAACATTGTCGGATCTGGTCAGGCGCATCGCCAGAGAAATAAATATTCCGTTTACAGTAGGCGGCGGGATCAGTTCGGCTGAAGATGTGGCTGAGCTTCTGGAATCAGGCGCTGATAAAATATCTGTGAATACAGCTGCTTTCCGTAATCCTTCACTTTTATCGGATCTGGCTGGAAGGTTCGGAAGTCAATGTGTTGTGCTGGCAGTGGATACCCGGTTTGATGCGGAAGGCTGGATGGTTTATCTCAATGGAGGCAAAGTAAAAACAGCCATGCAAACGATGGAATGGGCCAGGCGGGGTGTTGATCATGGTGCGGGTGAAATTCTGCTCACTTCCATGAGTCATGACGGAACCCGTGAAGGATTTGCGCTTGATATAATTCGTGCTGTTTCACAACTTGTGAGGGTGCCGCTGATTGCAAGCGGTGGTGCAGGAGAGATGCAGCATTTTGCAGATGCCTTTGTGCTGGGCGGCGCGGATGCAGCACTTGCGGCAAGTGTGTTTCACGACAAGGAAATAGAAATCGGATTGCTAAAACGATTTTTGAAAGACAGAGGAGTGGATGTACGGGTTCCAAACCATCTCTGAAATCAGAATTGTTAAACCCTGGAAGCCGTTACTATAAGAAACAGATTATACTTTAAAAATCAGAAAAACAAATGAATGCACTGTCACCCGATTTTACGAAAAACGCCGATGGACTCGTTCCTGCAGTGATACAGGATTCTGTCACCTCCAAGGTGCTGATGCTTGGTTATATGAATCAGGACGCACTTGACAGGACATGCCAGGAAAAACGAGTTACCTTTTTCAGCCGAAGCAAAAACCGATTGTGGACGAAAGGGGAAGAGAGCGGGCATTTCCTGGAGGTTGTGGAAATACTTGCTGATTGCGATCGTGATACGCTACTGATAAAAGCAATTCCGGCAGGACCCATATGCCACACCGGTTCCGATACGTGCTTTGATGAGAAGAATGAATCGGAAGACTTTCTGAAAGGGCTGGAAGGAATCATACAAGACCGTAAAAGCAAATCTTCTTCCGAATCCTATACCCGATCCCTGTTTGAAAAAGGCATCAATAAAATTGCTCAGAAAGTAGGAGAGGAAGCTGTGGAGCTGGTGATTGAAGCGAAGGATGATAACCCGGATCTTTTCAAAAACGAAGCAGCCGATTTGCTTTTTCACTACCTCGTTCTGCTGAATGCAAAAGGCTTCAGACTGAATGATGTGATTGAGGTACTTCGGAAAAGACATCAGAGTTGATCCCGAAACAAACCAACGGAATTTTTGCTTTTAAGTTTGAGATTTACCCGCATCGTATTCTATCAAATTGAAATAATTCAATCTTATATTTTGAATAATCACCGTATTCGAAATATAATACCGATATTTAGCCTTCCCTGAAAGTTTGAACTTTTTTGGAATTCAGGTATCCAATAAATCACGAACTTTAGAGCAGAAACACAGCCAATCCATGGA
>DASYGQ010000181.1:0-2835 GCA_035999585.1 Bacteroidia bacterium
TTCCCGAGAGGTCCGTCGGAGCTTATCACAGCCACCGCATCTTTCTTGATAAATTTGCGCATATCGGCCGACACAAGCATGTCCACCCTAACAACGGTATCTCCGGTAATTTCGATATCATCAACCGTACCGATATTGATACCGGCAAAACGCACATTATTGCCTACCTGTAAACCGGTAACATCTTTGAATACACCGTTTATTTTGAATGTACTGCTGAACATTCTTTGCCTTTGACCGATAAAATAAACGGCCACTGCAAAAAGCACTGTGCCTGTAATGACAAACAGGGTTAATCTGATTTTACTTCCGTTACTCTTTTTCATGATTTTGATTTCAATGATTTTGTCTGTGTTTCTTCTTGTTGTTGCTTTCCGGCTGCACCATCGGGTTCAAAGAATGAACGGATCCATGGATCTTCCGATTTGCTCAGTTCTTCAAATGTTCCTTCGGCTGCACATTTCCCGTCTTTTAATACCACTATCCGGTTGGCCGTTATCTTTGCGCATTCAATGTCATGAGTAATGATAATGGATGCTGTTTGGTATTTTTTCTGAACTTTCAGGATGAGTTCACTGATCTCTCTGGATGTAATAGGGTCAAGTCCGGTTGTTGGCTCATCGTACAGCATGATCGCCGGTTTAAGAATCAGCGTTCGTGCCAGCCCTATCCGTTTGCGCATTCCGCCTGAAAGTTCCACCGGCATCTTGTCAATGGCTTCAGCCAGGCCTACATTTTCAAGTGCCTCTTTGACCAGAGTTTCTTTTTCCGAAGCAGAAACGCTTTTGTTTCTTCTCAATGGAAACTCCAGATTTTCCCTCACCGTCATGGAATCATACAGGGCAGCACTCTGGAAAAGAAAGCCAACGTTTTTCCGGAGCTCATCCAGCTCTTTTGCTTTCAGTTCCGACAAGTCTTTACCCAATACTTTGATACTTCCTTCATCGGCCTCAATGAGCTTGACCAGGCATTTGATCAAAACCGATTTCCCGGTTCCTGATTTGCCAAGCACGACCAGGTTTTCGCCTTTAAGAAGATGAAGGTTTACATCCTGAAGCACCAGGTGTTTGTCGAATGCCTTTTTAAGGTGCTCAATCTCCACGACATTTTCCTGCCCGGCCTGTGTTTTAGCATCTCCTGTTTGAATTTGTTCTTCGCTTGTTTCCATGGTCTTAGTGGTACATAAAAGCACTGGTTACTTCCACCGCAATCATATCAATGACAAAAATGAGCAGGGATGACATGACCACAGCCGAATTGGCCGAAATGCCCACACCTTCCGTACCCTTGTTTGAATTATATCCTTTGTAGCAGCTGATCAGCCCGATTGCAAATCCGAAAAAGAATGTTTTGATTACTGCAGGGAGAAGATCGATATAGTCCAGTTTGTCAAATACCTGCGCAAAATACAGGCGGAAACTTACATCGCCCGTAATATTTACCGCGATGTATGAACCGTATAACGATACCGCATCGGCAAAAATAACCAGCAGGGGGAGCATGAATGTGGCGGCGAGGATACGTGTCACGACCAGGTATTTGAAAGGCTGGATTCCTGATACTTCCATCGCATCAATTTGTTCAGTCACTTTCATGGAGGCGAGTTCGGCCCCGATTCCCGATCCTACTTTTCCTGCGCAGATAAGTGCCGTGATTACAGGTCCTATTTCACGAATGATGGATGTTGAAACCATTGCGGGTAACCATGATTCTGCGCCGAATTCAGCCAGGGTGGGGCGCGACTGCGTGGTCAGCACCAAACCCAGAATAAAGGCTGTAATTCCAACCAGCGGAAAAGATTTATTCCCGATCAAAAACGACTGACGTGCCAGTTCGCTCCATTCGTATGGAGGCATAAATAGCTCGCGGAAGAATTTACCGGTGAATGATCCTACATCATAGAGGCCCAGAATAAACTCTTCCAGCGCTTTCCGGATGACACCCGGACTTTCGTCTGTTTCTTCGTCCTGAGCTGTCAGTTCGACAGCCGGTTGTGATGTTGAATCTTTCATGAATGCGTTTATAATAATTTAGATTTCAGGTTCAGTTCGTAACAGGAATCTTGGGCTTGGGTGGTTTCTGAAACGAAAACTTAGTGTATGTCGGAACGATATTCCCCAGCAGAAAGCCCCAGGGTTTAAGCGGATCAATATGATCGAAAATGACCTTGACAATTGCCGTGAAAGGGATCGAAAGAAACATACCCGGTATTCCCCACAATGCACCACCCACCAAAACAACGGTCAGAGATATCAATGCATTGAGCTTTACCTTGGATGCAACGACAGATGGAATGATGTAGTGATTATCGATAAACTGTATGACGAGGTACACGAGTAAAACAAGCAGGGGGCTTATGGCGGAGTCTTTGGTGATGAAGGCAATCAGCATCGGGAGAGCCGTGGCAATGATACCGCCGATATAGGGGATCACATTCAAAAGGGCACCAGTGATACCCAGAATGATGGCATAATCAATTCCCAGAAGCAATAATCCCACCGAATTCAGAACCGCAACAAGCACAGCTTCAATCAAAAGCCCGGAAAGGTAACTCTGGATGATCACTTTCGTAGAGTTCAGCACTTCCACCACAGCAACGTGATAAGTCGAGTTGAAAGCTTTGCGGATGAATTCCAGCAGAAGGGGTTTGTAAAAAAGGATCATGAATGTATACACGGGAACAAGAAAAATGACAACCAGCACACTGCTGATAGCGCCCAGCGTACTGCTGAGGCGGGTTCCCATGTTATTGATAAATTCCGATTGGGTTTGCTTCATCCAGAGGTTGATCCGCTCCGGTTTCACTCCCATGTTTTCCGAGACCCAGCCCACCAG
>DASYGQ010000225.1:0-4157 GCA_035999585.1 Bacteroidia bacterium
AATGCTTTGTATCCGGCTGAGGCATCCGATGAAACCGGTTCAGCACCCGGCCCTGGGAAAATATTGAGCCAGTCGCCTCCGCACAGGAAAATAACACACAATGTACCGATCCAGAAGCTTGGGAGGGAATACAGTGCGAAAAGGGCGGTAGTCGTCACTCTTTCGGAGCGCTTTCCCTTATTCAGAACCGATTTCACACCCAAAGGAATGGAAATGAGATAGGCGAGCAGGATGGAGAAGAGGCTGATGCCCGCCGTCCAGGGCCAGGCCTCTTTCAGAATGGAGCTGACAGGCCGCTGATTCTGATAGGAGATGCCGAAATCTCCGCAGATAAAATGACTGAACCAGCGGTGATACTGATTTTCGAATCCGTACCAATGGATCACAGGAATGTAACGGCGCCAGGAGCTCCTGTTTGCAAGCAGGGATGTATAGCTTTTTCTGAGCAAAGAAAAACTGCTCTGCGTATCGGAAAGCTCCGGATTTTCCTGAATACGCTCGAGGTCTCTCAGCAATGACTGGATGCGGGAGTCGTCCGGGCTATCGTACAAACCCATCACACAGGTCCGGGCGAGGTTGACAGGATCGGCGTTTTCCTTGCTTCTGGGTATGTGAAGCAGCCCAAGCTCATATCCGCGAATTGCCTGATAGTAGATAGCCACCTCATTCCAATGTCCGTATTCGAATGAAAGGCGTTCAAGCGTATTCCGGTGATTTTCGTCTTGTATGCGGAACAGCGTATCCGGACAGGTGGCGTTGGTTATGCTGCAATAAAAAAGAGGCAGATCGAGTCCGAAGTTGTGGCGGGCTGTACGGTAGGCTTTTTCAGAGGCAAGTTTGTCGATGACTTGTCCGTCGCCACCACCGTTCATATTGAGCATCCGTTCTATGGGGTCGCCTGGAGAGTTGACGCTGATGATGAAGATCAGGACTGAAATGGCCAAAAGGGTGGGGATGAATACGAGAACCCTTTTAAAAATGTATTTCCCCATGGTCGTTTATTTGCTCTCTTCCAGCTTGAATTCACAGGCATGGAAACCCGGACGCATGACAGATCCTACGACATTGGTAAATTTCCTGCTGACAGCAATACGCTCTGTGGGGCTGAACAGGAAAATAAACGGTGCTGCTTCATGCGTAATCACCTGCAATTTTTTGAAAAGCAGATTTCGCTTGTCTTCATTCAGCTCCGTGCGAATGGCATCAATGATCGAATCGCAGCTGTGATTCACAAAGGCTGCGTAGTTGTCGCCGTTTTCAACAGCAGCCGAGCTGTGCCAGACCTGCTTCAGATCAAGCGGCACAGGAGCCTGCTGCCAGGCTGAGATAAACATTTCGCTGTGATGCTTCTTCAGGTTTCCGATATAGGTATTCCATTCCTGTGTCACCACGTTCACTTCAATACCCACCTTGCGGGCATCCTCCTGGAACATCAGGGCAATTGATTTCCGAAGCTCGTTTCCGGCATTGATGGCCATGGTCACTTTAAACTCGGTGTGTTTTCCGTCAATCACCTTATCCAGTATACCATCTCCGTTGCTGTCTTTCCAGCCGTCTTCCGCCAGAAGCTGCTTCGCTTTATCCAGATCAAATTTGTACAAGGGAATATCGCTGTTATAGGTCTTTTTCATGCCCGGATGCACAGGGCCGACGATACGCTCTGCCAGGCCATAATAAACGGTCTGAATGTATTTGTCCACATCGGCAATGTGTGAAAGCGCCTGGCGTGTTTTCGTACCCCGCAGCAGGGGAGATTGCGTATTCATGCCGATGTAATAATAAGCGAGCATGGCGGGTGTGTAAATATTGAATTTCTTCTTGAAGGCTTCATTATCCTTGAGCTCCACGAAATCCTTCGGCTTTATGGAATACAAAACGTCGAGATTGCCTGCTTTCAGAGCGACCACTGCCGCACTGTAATCATTGATGGTATTGAAAACCAGTTTCTCTGGATAAGCTCCGAAAAATGGCATTTGTTCCGCAAACTGATCGCCCCAGTAATTCTCTTTCTTTTTCAAGGTCAGACGCTGGTTAGGAACCCATTCGTCGAGCTTATAAGGACCGCTTCCTGACATGAAATTCTTGTCACGCATGCGTTTCTCGGAATTCATGTCTGTTGCAAACTCCTGTATTTTGGGGTCATCGGCAATGGAAGCTCCATGCTTGCAGACCTGAGAAACAGTAAACCCGCGCATCAGTCCTTTCGGATCATAGGCATATTCCGGAATAATCTGAAATCCTCCGCAGCCGGCTTCTGCCATGAAATAGGCGGTATCACAAACGAATGTAAGCTTCAAAGGGTCTTCAGGATAGAGCTTTAGATCGGAAATGAAGTCCATCGTCGATTTGATGGCCGGATTGTTTACCCGTGGATTCATGGTGGCTTTCAGGGTAAACTCCACATCTTTGGCGGTAACGGGTGTTCCATTGTCCCATTTCGCCTCTTTACGGATACGAAAGGTGACATTCATACCTCCGGAAGGCGTTTTTTCGATCAGGGGCCTGCTTTCAGCCAAAGCCGGTACAAATTCAAGCGTATGGAAATCCACTTCCACAAGCTGCTGGAACATGTATTTGGTGATCATTTCAGCCATCAGTTCTGTGCCTGTGATGGGAAGAAGGGTTTGAGGGTCGGAAATCTCCCAGATCACAACCTGGGATTTTTTTTGAGTCGGAGTGCCTGAAGAACAGCCGGAAAGAAGGGCTATCAGGGAAACGGAAATAGCTGCGAAAGAGCTGAACCTTAATTTCATAACACGATTTAATTAAAAGCAGAATGTTTAGTACGCATGCAAATATAACACCTTATCAACAGGAGCGAAGCCTGAATGAAAAGATGCCCGAAAGATTGAAGATTTGATAATTTATGGCCGGGATAAGGGGGTGTAAAAATCTTTTTATACATTTGCAATCCTTTAAAAAGGACATCCGGAGAGATGCCTGAGAGGCCGAAAGGAACAGTTTGCTAAACTGTCGTACGGGTTAAACCGTACCGAGGGTTCGAATCCCTCTCTCTCCGCCTTCGCTCGCTGGAGCGAGCTACGGCGGACGCAGTCCGCAAGTAGCTGCGAAAGTGAGCTTCGCCCGCCTATGCAGCTCATAAGCTGCATAGGCGGGCTGATGCCAGGTAGCGAGTTCAGTGTTACGTAGCTGGCTCCCGATAGTAGAGAAAAAATAAGAGTACCTAGTATAGATACTTCAAAAAAAACGCCGGTGTTTAGCCGGCGTTTTTTTGTTTCCATGATCTGTTATCAACGCTACTGTTTTATAAATTTCAAAGTAGACATCCCGTTTACCTGATACACTCTGATAAAATACATTCCCGCTGTAAGGGCCGAAGTATTGATTCTGCTCCTTTTCGACGAGAACTGAAGCGCCCCTACTGCATTGTAAATATCAGCACGCTCAATGAATTCGGTTCCGGAGATGGTCAGTTCATCATTCGCCGGGTTCGGGTAAACGGATAATGCATTGCTTGTTCTCAATGGCTCCTGAATGGCAGTAACCAGCGCACAATAGGCTGTATCATTTATTGAAAGCGAACTGGGGCTGCCTCCCAGCACCGTTGTTGTAAGAGGCATCGCAACACCTGCCATCGATAGTGCGCTTGGCGGCAAGGGGGGCGATAAAAAAACAGGTGTAAATGGTGTCCCGGCACAACTATTGCCATTGGCATCCGTCTTGCAGACCAAAATACCCTTTTGCCGCATGTTTGCATCTCCGGCCAGCACGTAACCTCCGTCAGCGGTCATCGCAACAGTATGACCACCTGATCCGGGGAATTTTGTGCCCCAGACGAGATTGCTTGTGTTATCGAGCTTGAAGATGTATGCATCAGCGCCATGCCCTGAAGCATTGGTATAGGATCCACGGGATCCGGCGACAATATAACCTCCGTCGGCAGTCTGAAATGTAGTGCTGGGATACGCTGCAACCGCCGGATCCCAGGCCTTGAACCACTGAGCCCCCCCGAGCGAATCGGTTTTTAGCAGAAAAGATCCGTTGCCATTGGCAGGTGAATAGCCGGCCACCACATAGCCCAGATCGCTTGTCTGGCAAATTGAATAAAATTCATCCTTGACCCCGCCAAACATTTTCGACCATTGAACAGTTCCTGTTGCGTTGGTTTTCATCAGAATAGCACCTCCCACATCCAC
>DASYGQ010000028.1:0-13116 GCA_035999585.1 Bacteroidia bacterium
TCTCTGAAACGGGAATCATTGAAAAAGTGCTGGTTAAGGTAAAATCAAAAGAGCATACCAGTCAGATACTGGAACATGCCACCTGAGCCAAAGGCGAATGAATGTGATTCGCCGCTGGACATGTAACAATAAAAAACAATAACGACCATGAGCAAAGAGACCAAAGAAAAAGAAGTAAAGGAAAAAGAAGGGGCCAAAGAGATAAACAAGGAAAAACTGAAAGCGCTTCAGCTGACACTCGATAAGATTGAGAAAACCTATGGCAAGGGCACCATCATGAAGATGACCGACAATGTGGTTGATCAGGTGGAGTTTATTCCTACAGGTTCCCTGGGACTGGATGTCGCTCTGGGCATCGGAGGCTTTCCGAAAGGAAGAGTTGTTGAAATATACGGGCCGGAGTCCTCTGGTAAAACAACACTGGCCATGCATGCCATCGCCAATGTGCAAAAGGCAGGCGGCATCGCAGCCTTTATTGATGCTGAACATGCTTTTGACCGTACCTACGCTCAAAAGCTGGGCATCGATCTGGAAACACTCCTGATCTCCCAGCCTGACAATGGCGAACAGGCCCTTGAAATCACAGAAAACCTGATCCGTTCCGGAGCAATCGACATCATTGTGATTGACTCTGTTGCTGCACTGACTCCGAAAAGTGAAATTGAAGGAGAAATGGGCGATTCCAAAATGGGATTGCAGGCCCGCCTCATGTCGCAGGCCTTGCGTAAACTGACAGGAACCATCAACAAAACCGGTTGCTGCTGCATCTTTATCAACCAGCTTCGCGAGAAAATCGGAGTGATGTTCGGAAACCCGGAGACGACCACCGGTGGAAATGCACTTAAATTCTATGCTTCTGTCAGGCTGGATATCCGCCGTATCGGACAGATCAAGGATGGCGATACCGCTACCGGAAACAGAGCCCGTGTCAAGGTTGTCAAAAATAAAATGGCCTCTCCTTTCAGACTTGCCGAATTTGATATCATTTTCGGTGAAGGTATTTCCAAAGTGGGAGAGATCATCGATATCGGTGTTGAGCATAACATCATCGCCAAAGCAGGCTCCTGGTTCAGCTACGAAGGAACCAAACTGGGTCAGGGCAGAGATGCCGTGAAGCAGGTGTTTCTGGATAACCCGGATCTGGCCGATGAAATCGAACGTAAAATCAAAGCGGCACTCGCTGCTCCATCTCAGAACTAGTCACCAGAGGTATAGGTTTTTGAATTTATTTTATACCTTTGTTTCGAATCCCCGGCCCGCCATGACCGGGGATTTTTTTTAATATTGAGCGTTCTCAAAATGACACGATACGAATGAAAAACATTGTTTCCCTCTTACTGCTTTCATCGGTATGGATTCTCAGTCCATCCTGCAGGAATCAAAACACCCCCCCCAAAACAAATCCGGGTAGCGATACGACGGCTGCAGCTCTGGAGGATATCAATGTCCGCCTTCGTTCCAATCCGGGCGATGCCAGCCTGTATCAGGAAAGAGCCCGCTTTTTTATAGCCCGTAAGAAGTTTGATGAAGCTTTGGCCGATATGAACAGGGTGCTGAAAATAGACAGTACCAAAGCCGAATACTACCTGACACTGGCCGATGTGTATTTCATGGCGAACAAAACCCGTGACTCACGCACAGCACTCGAAAAATGCAATAAACTGGACCCCAAGAACAAGGAATGCATTATGAAGCTCGCTGAACTGTATTTCTATGTCAGGAAGTATCAGCAGTCGCTCAACTACCTGGATGAAGCCCTCAAGCTCGATCAGTACAATGCCAAAGCTTATTTTATGAAAGGCATGAATTTCAAAGAATCGGGCGATACGGCAAAGGCGATCTCCAGCATGCAAACAGCGGTGGAGCAGGATAACGGATATTACAATGCATATATTCAGTTGGGTCTTCTTTGTGCAGCCCAGCACAATAAGCTGGCGGAAGATTACTATGCCAACGCATTGCGTATACAGCCCAACAGCACCGAGGCCTTGTATGATGCAGGTATCCTGTATCAGCAGGAGGGGAATTATGAAAAAGCGCAGATGCTTTATAAAAAATTGCTGGAACTGAATAAAAATTTGTTTGATGGATATTACAACCTGGGCGTGATCAGTGTTGCCACAAAAGAATACAAAGAAGCGCTAAACTATTTTTCCCAGGCAATCAGTGTCGATCCTAAAAACGCAAGAGGTTATTATGGAAGAGGATATTGCTACCAGATGATGGGCAATGTGCAGAACGGTTCAGCCGATTACAGGTATGCTCTCACGCTCGATCCGGATTTTGAAGCTGCGAAAACAGGGTTGAAGGAAATGAAGATATATTAAAGCCGGGTGATTCAAAGAAACACATTTAATCAGGTTTGAGCTTTGAACGATCGTCACAAATGAAATTCAGTTTGCGTCTTACGATCTTCCTTCTGGTACTGGCAGGTTTCCTGCCTGCTTTTTATTCTCCGCTGAGTGCTCAGGAGAATCCGGGCACAGGCCGGAACCATCCGGTTGCCGATTGCGCAATTACAGGAAAGGTGGCTGCTTCCGGTTCGAAGCAGCCACTCTCATTCGCAACAGTAACACTGCTTACTCTCGCCGATTCAAATCTGGTCACCGGAACCCTCACCGATGAAAATGGAATGTTCAGGATCGAACACCTTCCTCCCGGAAATTACCGGATCAGAATCAAATACATCGGATATGAAACAGGCCGGCGTAACCTGATGCTTGAGCAAGGCTTATCTGACCTGGGCCTGGTTTTGCTGAAGGAGTCCGGAAAACAGCTTTCTGAAATTGTGATTTCAGAAGAAAAGAGCGGTAGCCAGGTGGGAATCGAAAAAAAAGTGTTCAATGTTGAAAACGACCTCAACAGCCGCGGAGGATCAGCAGTGGATGTGATGAGAAGCATACCTGCTGTCAGTGTGGATGTCGATGGCAACGTAAATCTGAGAGGAAGCGGAAATATAACCATTCTCATCGACGGCCGGCCTTCAGGCATGGTAGGGGCAGCCCGGACCTCCTTGTTCGAACAGATTCCATCCAGCTCCATCGAACGGATTGAACTGATCACCAATCCTTCAGTCAAATATGATCCCGACGGGGTATCGGGTATCATCAACATTGTACTCAAAAAAAACAAGCTTCAGGGCTGGAATGTCAATACAATGCTTTCATACGGTACATTCAATAAAACCAATGTTTCCCTGAATCTGGGCTATCGGAACCGGAAGATGAACGTATATGCCGTGTTGAATTATCGTTCCAGTCAAAAATGGTACAGCGGTTACACCAATCGCAAAAACACGCTGACTGATACTGCTTTTTCAATCAACCAGAGCTCTTCCGGAATCCGGAATATTCAAACCCAGATGCTCAAAGCCGGTATCGATTATACCCTGAATTCAAAAAATGCAATTTCATTCTCCTGCCTGCTCAACAAGGATCTGGACAGTGACCAGGATCATGTGGGTTATATGTATCTCGACCGGAACGACATTCTGAGTGAAAGTTCCAAACGCGAGATGAACGGAATGGCATCCTATAAAGGACAGGAGGGAGATCTCAGTTATACGCGTAGTTTCGACCGTGCAGAAAAGATTTTCAGCGCCGAAATATCTGCTTCCGCCAATAAAAACAATGCGGTTGACAGTATCAGTCAGCAGAACTTCCTTCCCAATCAAACACCGATCGGGTACTATCCATCTTTTCAGAAAACTGAAAATAAAGGCTCTTTGCAGATGTTCAAAGCCAAAGCCGATCTGACTCAGCCCATAGGGGATGCTGTACAATTGAATGCCGGTTTGAAAGCAAGCTTCCGGGTGCTTGACGGCAATTTCAGCTCTGATACACTTCGCCAGCCGGCAAAAGAGTGGGTGAGAGATACCTCCGTCAATAATCACTTTGGCTATGAGGAGCAGATCTATGGCGCTTATGCAAGCTGGAATCAGAAAGTACAACGCTTCAGTTATGAGCTGGGAGGAAGGGTGGAAGATAGCAGGGTGCTAATCACCTTGGGACACCCCAATATTTCCTTTACCCGGCACAACACCGATTTTTTTCCATATGCTCACATATCTTTGAAAAAATCGGAAACAGAGGAAATTCGTTTTGGCTATAGCCGTCGGATCAACAGGCCACCCTTTCGCTTTCTCAATCCTTTTGCGGACTATACCGATCCGCTCAATCTGCATTATGGAAATCCCTATCTGAAATCCGAATATGCAAATGCCTTTGAACTGGCTTATACAAAGTACTTCAAGAAAACATCATTCAATGCGAACCTGTATTTTCGCCGTGTGGAGAATGCTATACAGGTATTCAAAACCCTGTCGGACAGCCTGACAGGAGCATCTGTTTCCACTTATGCGAATCTTCACCGGGATGATATTCTCGGAGTAGAAGTGATTACCAAAATGGATTTGTTAACCTGGTTGAATCTGACCTGGAATCTGAATGCTTATGAGATCACGCTCAACAGTGATGATCCGAACTATTCCTCCAGGATCCACTCATTTAATGTGATCGCAAAAATGACAAGCCGCATGAGCCTGAGAAAAGGGTTCCTGATATTGATTTCAGGCTCCTATTCCAACGGTGAAAAAACAATGCAGGGAATGGTACACGAGCAGTACTACCTCGATATGTCTGTTCGCAAGGATTTCATGAAGCAGAAGCTCGGCATTTCCCTGGGTTTGAGTGATGTGTTCAATAGCTTTAATAACCAGTCTGAAATAATCACATCCCAGATTTCGCAGCAGTACTTGAAGAAAAGGGAATCGCGCTTTGCGACAGTTACGATCAGTTATAATTTCGGACAGATGGGGGAAGCTTCCAGAAAGCATAAAACCCAGGAAGAAACACCTGTTCCGGCCCTTCCGGAACAAGAGTAGGTGATCCCGGTCAGGTCTGGCGATCCGGCCATTTTAAAAAATATTTGGAATTGATTGGGAAACATGTTTATATTTGCTTCATGAACAAATCGAATAACAACTATTGGTGGCTGCTCTCAAAATCATTGAGAACAGCTTGAGTTGTTATAACTTTAGATAAGCCCTACGGCCTGCTGTTCCCAGCAGGCCGTTTTTTATTTGTCCAATCCAGAGACCCAGATGAAGAAGATCAAGTTTAATACAGTACATAAAAAACTCCTTGCCGATACCTATACGCCGGTAAGCATGTACCTGAAGCTCCGTGATAAATTCCCGAACAGCATATTGCTTGAGAGTTCGGATTACCATGGAAATGAAAACAGTTTTTCTTTTATCTGCTGCTCTCCTTTGGGTGGTATACGGCTTGAAAACAACATACTTACATGTACCTATCCCGATGGTCAGACGGATGTCCATGAAGGCAAAAGTCTTCATCGCCGGTTGCCCTCACTCATCGGTAGCTTCGCTGGGTCTTTCGAACAGGACGGCACGGCTTTCTCATTTCCCTCTAACGGTTTATTCGGATACACGGCTTATGATGCAGTGCGCTATTTCGAAGACATTGAACTCAATGCCTCGGAAAACCCGCAACGAAGCATACCCGACATGATTTATCACCTTTACCGTTACGTGATCGTCATGGATCATTTCAGGGATGAATTATATCTTTTCGATCATCATCCGGAAAGCACTGCAGGCGGAGGACTTGATTTGCTGGAGTCGCTCATCAGCAACAAAACGTTTGCATCCTATCGTTTTAAGACAGAAGGTACGGAAGCCTCTAATTTTACGGATGATGAATACATGAATATCGTGAGCAAGGGCAAAGCGCATTGCCGGAGGGGGGATGTTTTTCAGGTTGTTTTCTCCAGAGAGTTTTCTCAGGCATTCAGTGGTGATGAGTTCAATGTCTACCGGGCCCTGCGCTCTGTGAATCCCAGTCCTTATTTGTTCTATTTCGATTATGGCAATTTCAAAGTGTTCGGATCTTCTCCGGAGGCACAGCTGATTGTAAAAGACAGAACCGCTTCCATACATCCCATTGCAGGCACCTTCAAACGCACCGGTGATGACCGTGCCGATCTGGAGATGGCCGGGAAACTCAAGCTGGATCCCAAAGAAAATGCAGAACATGTCATGCTTGTCGATCTTGCACGCAATGACCTGAGCCGCGACTGCCAGGATGTGGAGGTGGAAACATTCCGTGAAGTACAGTACTATTCGCACGTAATACACCTGGTTTCCAAAGTCACCGGACATCTGCAGGCCGGAAAGCATCCGCTGGATCTGGTGGCAGATACATTCCCCGCGGGCACGCTGTCAGGCGCACCCAAGCATAAAGCCATGCAGCTGATTGACCGGTATGAGAAATGCCGGAGAGGATTTTACGGAGGCTGTATCGGTCTCATCGGGTTCAACGGCGATTTCAATCATGCCATCATCATACGTTCTTTCCTGAGCAAGGACAAGCGACTGTTCTATCAGGCCGGAGCAGGGGTCGTGGCTTCCTCATCGGAGCAAAGCGAACTGAATGAAGTGAATAATAAACTCGCTGCTTTGAAAAAGGCCCTTCAGCGTGCCGGGTCATTGTGAATTTAAATTGAGAAACATGAAAATACTGGTATTCGATAATTACGACAGCTTCACTTATAACCTTGTTCACTGCATTGAAAAAGCAGGAACCTATGAGGTTGAGGTTCACCGGAACGATAAGATTTCACTGAGCGAGATAGCCCGCTTTGATAAAATCCTGCTGTCGCCCGGCCCAGGCCTGCCTTCCGAAGCGGGAATCCTCCATGAACTGGTGCGTACCTATGCGCCGCTCAAAGATATCTTCGGAGTTTGCCTGGGCCAGCAAGCCATTGCTGAAGTTTTCGGAGGCTCGCTGCGGAACCTGGAGGATGTCTATCATGGTGTTGCCACCGAAATGGAAATTACCCAAAAGGATCTTTTGTTTGAAGGCATGCCTTCCCGTTTCAAGGCCGGACGTTATCATTCCTGGGTGGTTGATGAAGCGGGTTTTCCTGCTGAGCTTGAAGTAACGGCCCGCGATTCAAAAGGATATATCATGGCGCTGCGGCACAAGACCTATAAAGTGAGAGGAGTGCAGTTTCACCCGGAGAGCATACTTACAGAAGAAGGCGATCGCATCATCCGGAACTGGCTGGAGAGCTGAAAGGAAACCCAGGCACGCTTCAACTGAAACAAAACAAAAATGAAAGAAATTTTAAGTCAGTTATTTGAACACAAGCCGCTCAGCAAAAAACAGGCAGGCGACATTCTTCACAGCATTACGCGAGGAGAATGCAACCAGAGCCAGCTTGCTGCTTTTCTGACCGTGTTCATGATGAGGCCCATCACCGTGGAAGAGCTGGAAGGCTTCCGGGATGCCTTGCTGGAACTCTGCCACCGGATCGACTTCCCCGGTTACGACACCATTGATCTTTGCGGCACAGGAGGTGATGCCAAGAATACATTCAATATCTCAACCCTGGCAAGCTTTGTTACAGCAGGAGCAGGGCTGAAGGTGGCCAAGCATGGCAATTACGGCGTGTCCTCGGTAAGCGGTTCTTCCAATGTGATGGAATACCTGGGTTATTCCTTTACCAACAAGGCGGATGTGCTGAAAAAGCAAATGGATGAATGCGGCATCTGCTTCATGCATGCACCGCTTTTCCATCCCGCGATGAAGGCCGTGGCTCAGGCCCGGAAAGAACTGGGTATGCGCACCTTTTTCAATATGCTTGGTCCGCTTGTCAACCCTTCTTTCCCGAAATACCAGCTCGCAGGTGTGTTTAACCTCGAGCTGGCCCGTCTTTATCATTACCTGCTGCAGCAGACAGAAAGACGATTCATGCTGGTGCATTCGCTTGATGGGTATGATGAGCTCTCGCTTACTTCCGACTTCAAACTCATCTCCAACGAAAAGGAACAGCTCAGCTCGCCGGCCAGCCTTGGTTTTGTAACCTACAAACAGGATGATCTTCACGGGGGAAACAGCATTGAAGAGTCGGCAAAGCTTTTTGTAAAAATTCTCGAAGGACAGGGAACAGCGGCGCAGGAAGATGTGGTTTGTGCGAATGCCGGCATGGCCATCTTATGTGTTCATCCCGGGATGGGGACTCCTGCAGCCATCGCCATGGCCAGGGAAAGCCTCCGATCCAAAAAAGCATTTAACATATTTAAAAAAATAGTCAGCCATGAATAATATCCTCGATCAGATTATTGCTTCCAAACGGAAAGAAGTGGAAGAACGTAAAGCGCTTTATCCTGTCAAGCTTCTCGAGAAATCCGTATTCTTCGGATCACCGTGCGTCTCTTTACGCAAATACCTGCTGCGTGATGATAAAGCCGGTATCATCGCAGAGATCAAACGGAAGTCGCCTTCGAAAGGAGTCATCAACAAATACGTGTCCGTCGAGCGAACCTCCATCGGTTATATGCAGGCGGGTGCCAGTGCGCTGAGCATACTCACCGACACCGAATTCTTCGGCGGGAAGAACGAAGACCTCAGCATAGCCCGCCGGTTCAATTACTGTCCGATTCTGCGGAAAGATTTTATGATTGATGAATACCAGGTATTGGAAGCCAAATCGATCGGGGCTGACGTGATTCTGCTTCTTGCCAATGTACTGGGACCTGCCCGTGTCCGCGAACTGGCGACGTTTGCCCGCTCGCTTGGCCTGGAAGTATTGCTGGAGGTCCGGGAAGAAAAGGAGCTGGAAGCTATTCACGAGAGCATCGATGCGGTAGGTGTAAACAACCGCAACCTGAAGGACTTTACTGTGAATACTGATCAGTCGTTCAAGCTGGGCAGTCTGATTCCCGATCAATTCATCAAGATATCGGAAAGCGGCATCTCCTCGGCAGCCCTGGTGCATGAGCTTCGTGCAGCGGGTTTTAGAGGGTTTCTGATCGGCGAAGCATTTATGAAGCACAGTCGCCCCGAACAGGCTTGCGAGCGGTTTATCAGGGAAATCAATGAATACAAACGCACGTTGTCTCATGCCTGATCAGAAGCCATTCATCCTCAAAGTGTGTGGTATGAGAGACCCTGAAAATATCAGGGTGTTGGGAGAACTGCGTCCGGATCTTATGGGCTTCATCTTTTATCCAGGCTCCCGGCGTTATGCAGGCAAAGAGCTCGATGCTTCGGTATTAAAAGCATTACCGGCAGGCATACAAAAGGTAGGTGTTTTTGTGGATGCGGATCCGGAAGAGGTGCTTCAGAAGGCCCTTGAATATTCACTCGATTTTGTGCAGCTGCATGGAGGAGAGAGCCCTGCATACTGCAGCCGGTTGAAGGGAAAGCTGAAGATCATCAAGGCATTCGGCCTGGATACCGGTTTTGATTTCGGAAGCCTGAAGGAATATGTGCCTTATGTAAACTATTTCCTTTTTGATACACGGACGGAAGCTCACGGGGGAAGCGGTCAAACATTTGACTGGGATCTTTTGAAATCGTACCGGGAAGAAACCCCATTTTTTCTGAGCGGAGGAATAGGCCCGGAGGAAATGAAAAGCGCTTCGGAGATCAGGCAGTTGTTCCCTGCTCTGTTAGGTCTGGATGTAAACAGTCGTTTCGAAACGGCTCCGGGCATGAAAGATATCGAATCACTCAAAAAAAGTATGAACACATTTCATAAATAAAGAATCATGTATACTGTCAGCGAAAAAGGATATTATGGAAATTTCGGAGGAGCCTTTATACCCGAAATGCTTTACCCCAATGTGGAAGAGCTTCGGCTCCGTTACCTGGAAATTATGCAGGCTCCTGAATTCATCGAAGAATTTCAGAGTCTTCTGCGTGATTATGTGGGTCGCCCTTCGCCTTTGTATTATGCCTCCCGGTTGTCGGCCCATTATGGAACGAACATTTATCTCAAACGGGAAGACCTCAATCATACAGGGGCTCATAAAATCAACAATACACTGGGGCAGATACTCCTTGCACGCAAGCTTGGCAAGAAACGCATCATAGCTGAAACCGGCGCCGGACAGCATGGTGTTGCAACGGCCACCGTATGTGCGCTCATGGGCCTGGAATGCATTGTTTACATGGGTGCCGTGGATATCGAACGTCAGGCCCCCAATGTGGCCCGCATGAAACTGCTCGGAGCAAAGGTTATTCCGGCTACCTGCGGCAGCCAGACCCTGAAAGATGCCACCAACGAGGCGATCCGTGACTGGATCAATAATCCGGTTGATACCCATTACATCATCGGGTCGGTGGTGGGGCCACATCCTTACCCGGATATGGTAGCCCGCTTTCAGAGTGTGATCAGCGAGGAAATCAGAAAACAGCTGCTTGAGAAGACAGGCCGTGAAACGCCGGATGTTGTGATAGCCTGTGTTGGCGGAGGAAGCAATGCTGCCGGGGCGTTTTACCATTTCCTCGATGAACCCTCTGTGAAGCTCATTGCTGTGGAAGCGGCAGGGAAAGGCATTGACACCGGTCATTCCGCTGCCACGATGGTGCTTGGGAAGCCAGGCATCATACACGGAAGCAGAACCATGCTGATGCAAAGCGAGGATGGACAAATCACCGAGCCTTACAGCATTTCCGCAGGACTCGATTATCCCGGTGTGGGTCCTGTGCATGCCCATCTTTTTGAGACCGGCCGTGCAAGCTTTGTGAATGCCACCGACGAGGAAGCGCTGGCTGCTGCTTATCTGCTCTGCCGCCTGGAGGGAATTATTCCTGCTCTGGAAAGTGCCCATGCCCTTGCGCATCTGAAAAAAATGAAAATGAAAAAGGACGAAGTGATCGTTCTCAACCTTTCGGGAAGAGGTGATAAAGACCTCGCTACTTACATCAAACACCAAACAGCATGAACCGCATTCAGGAACTATTCAAACGAAAAAAGAACGTGCTTTCCGTCTATTTCACAGCCGGCTTTCCGGCACTGAACGATACACGTGAGACACTTTCCTCACTGGCACTTGCCGGAGTGGACATGATTGAGATCGGGATTCCTTTTTCCGATCCGCTGGCCGATGGACCGGTTATCCAGCAAAGCAGCGAACAGGCACTGAGAAACGGAATGACCCTGAAATTGCTTTTTTCACAGCTGAAAGATATACGGAAGACTCTTCCCGGACATGATCTGCCTTTGCTGCTGATGGGTTACCTGAACCCCGTGATGCAATTCGGGCTCGAAGCATTTTGCCGGGAAGCCCGTGAGGCAGGTATCGATGGAGTGATCATCCCTGATCTTCCTTTACAGGAATACCTGAACGAATACAAATCTGTTTTCGAATCACATGGCATCAGCAATGTTTTTCTCATTACACCTCAGACTTCGGAAGAGCGCATCCGGCTGATCGACAGCCATACCAGCAGCTTTATCTATATGGTGTCTTCGGCCAGCACGACCGGTGCGAAAAGCTCCATCGATGACTCCCAGATCCGTTATTTCGAGAGGGTGAGAGCGATGAAGCTCAAGAACCCTGTTCTCATCGGCTTCGGTATTTCCGATCGTCCGACTTTTGAAAGGGCCTGCGAATATGCCGATGGAGCCATCATCGGGAGCGCATTCATCCGTGCCCTTGGCGAAAACAAAAACCTGAAATCAGCGGTTCCCGCATTTATCCGAAGCATTCAATCATCTCATTCTGAAAAAACATCCGCATCATGATCATTCAACTTGACAAAGCAATCACCGAAAAACAAAAGGCCGCAATCCTTGAACGCCTTGCTGCCATTTCATACAAGGCATCGGAAGTGAAAACACAGAAAGGCCTGTATTATGTCTGCATCGGCAAAAACGATTTTGATATCCGGCTCATTGGAGCCCTGAGCGGCGTTTCCGACGTGCATCGCGTATCGGAAGGGTATAAGCTGGTTTCCCGGAAATGGAAAGTGGGGGAGTCAGGGATTGATCTGGGCGATGGCGTCATGATCGGAGACGGGCATTTTGCCTTGATGGCAGGCCCTTGCAGCATTGAAAGCGAAGAGCAGGTTGAAAAAGTGGCGGCTCATCTTTCGGCCAACGGCATCCGCATCATGCGTGGCGGAGTATTCAAGCCCCGCAGCTCGCCTTATGCATTCAGAGGCATGGGCATGGATGGACTGAAAATGTTCAGCCGCATTTGCCGCAAACACGGAATCAAAATTGTGACGGAGGTCATGCAGGTTTCGCAGATCGCCGAGATGCATGACTACGTGGATATGTTTCAGGTGGGAGCGCGCAACTCACAGAACTTTAATCTGCTCGATGAGCTGGGCCGGGTCGACAAGCCCGTGCTCATCAAGCGGGGCATGAGTGGAACGATCGATGAATTGCTGCAGTCGGCCGAGTATATTTTCTCAAGCGGCAATGAGAAACTCCTGCTTTGCGAGCGGGGCATCCGAAGCTACGAAACGGCTTACCGGAATACTTTTGACATCAATGCGATTACCGTGCTCAAAGAAAAAACACACCTGCCTGTTATTGCGGATCCTTCTCATGGCATCGGACTTCGCGACCATGTCACCGCTGTGGCCCTGGCTGCAGCTGCTGCAGGAGCCGACGGTGTGATTTACGAAGTACATGAAAAACCGGAAGAAGCTTTGTCTGACGGACAGCAAACGCTCAACTTTGACGAATCGGAACTACTGATCCGGAAAATACGGAAGATGCGGGAGGCGATTGAGACGCTGTAATGCTATATAAATGACGGATCAGTTCAGCATATCCGGTGAACCGATGTCGCGGAATTTGTCCTGGATCTGCACAAAGTCAAAAAACAGATTGGCGGCAAGCACCAGGCTATCCCAGCCATCCAGTGTTTCACCAAGCCGGGTGTGCAGGGCATCAATCTTCTGATGCGTTTCCCAAAGGAAGCCGCGAAACAGTTCGTGATCACTCCAGAACACATCCGCATCCAGTTGGTACTCCTGGTAGTTCTGATAGAGCTTATCGGTGAAATCGCTGAATTCCTCGAGTTGTGTTTCAAAATGGGTATCCCAATCTTCATAAAACACACCGAATTTGTCGCATGCTTCCGTCCAGCAGGCATTGAGCGCAACAAGCTCATCGTGGAGGCCGGCCACTGTGTCGTTATACCGGCCGGTTTGTGCCCGGATCTTTTGGAGTGCATCTTCCGCACTTTTTCCCTCGGGGTAAGAAATGCCAGTAGCTGCAAGCAGTTCGTTGAGCTGGCTTTTGGTCCGGTCGAGCCACACCTGTGTATTCCTGGTCCGGGTGTTCAGC
>DASYGQ010000029.1:0-3677 GCA_035999585.1 Bacteroidia bacterium
GATCATGCCCGGCCTGATAGACCCCCATGTACATGTCAACGAACCCGGACGTACCGAATGGGAAGGATTTGAAACCATCACCAAAGCCGCCCTTGCAGGAGGCATCACCACCCTCGTGGATATGCCTTTGAATGCCAGTCCGGTTACAACCACCGCCGCCGCTCTTCAGCAAAAAATACAATCCACCAAAGGCAAGCTCTATTGCAATTGCGGCTTCTGGGGAGGCATCGTGCCTGATAACCTGAACGACCTCGAAGAACTCATCAAGGCCGGTGTCCTGGGCATCAAAGCTTTTCTCACACATTCAGGCATCGATGATTTCCCGAATGTGACACTGGCAGAGCTGCGCAAAGGCATGCCTGTCATGGCCCGTTACAAAGTGCCCCTGCTCGCACATGCCGAGCTGGACAGTCCGCATACAGGCCAGGCCATTTTTGAAAAGAACCCAACCAGTTACATGGCTTACCTCGGATCAAGACCGAAGATATGGGAAGACAAAGCCGTGGAGCTGCTGATCAGTCTGAGCGCCGAGTTCAACTGCAGGGTTCATATTGTGCATCTGTCGTCGGCCGACAGTCTGCCACAGATCAAAGCCGCACGTGACAAGGGCCTGCACCTGACGGTGGAGACCTGCCCCCAATATCTTTATTTTTCTGCGGAAGAGATTCCGGATGGGAATACCCTGTTTAAATGCGCTCCGCCGATCCGGGAAAAAGCGAATAACGACAAGCTCTGGAAAGCCCTGAAAGACGAGACGATCGATTTCATTGCAACCGACCATTCGCCGGCCACACCGGAGCTGAAGAAAACAACATCGGGCAATCTGAAAGAGGCCTGGGGAGGCATTGCGGGCATTCAGTTTTCATTGCCGGTGATCTGGACGGCGGCGCGCAAGCGCGGCTTCAGCCTGAAAGAGGTATCCGCGCTGATGAGTTCGCATGTGGCTGACTTTATTGGCTTCGGGCATCGCAAGGGACTGATCCGCAAGGGCTACGATGCCGATCTGGTGGTCTGGAATCCGGAAGAACAATTTACCGTGGAAGCGGCATCGATTCTGTTCAGGCATAAAATAACTCCTTATCTTGGACAACACTTATACGGAAAGGTAAAGCAGACTTATGTGGGCGGTGTAAAAGCCTTCAGTGAAGAAAATATTTCAGCTCCGCCATCCGGAAAAGTATTATTGAGAAGTTAATCCCCTTCAACCCTATCACATGGAAGCAACACAAACTGAAAAGCCAGGATATACTTCGCTTATTGACCTAGCATCCGAACGCCTGGGTGGAAAAGCATTGATCTGCAGCGACGATTTTTTTGCTGAGAAAGAGAATTTACTGAAACCAGGCCGGGGCATTTTCATTGCCGACAAATATACCGACCGCGGTAAATGGATGGACGGATGGGAATCGCGAAGGAAACGTATTCCGGGCTACGACTGGTGCATCATCAAGCTGGGTGCTTCAGGAGTCATCCGGGGGCTTGATATTGATACCAATTTTTTCCTGGGCAATCACCCGCCTTTTGCTTCGGTGGAAGTTTGCAATACTGATGAAGATACGGACACGGCTACCTTGCAGTCGTCCAAAATCAACTGGGTGGAGATACTCCCCAAAGCAGGACTGGCTCCCGGCAGTCAGAATTTCTTTGAAATAAACAACGATCAGGTATGGACGCATCTCCGCCTGAATATTTATCCGGATGGTGGTGTGGCACGGCTCAAGGTTTACGGCGAGGTATTTAAAAACTGGGCAGCCGTTAAATCGGGAGAAATGGTGGATCTGACTGCAGCAGTGAACGGTGGCAAATCCGTTTTGTGCAACGACATGTTCTTCTCGCACATGGATAACCTGCTCATGCCCGGACGTGGCGTGAACATGGGCGATGGCTGGGAAACCAAACGTAACCGAACACCCAATAACCGCGACTGGGTGGTTGTCAGACTCGCTCATCCGGGGCTTATCAAAAAAATAGTGGTGGATACCTGTCATTTCAAAGGCAATTACCCGGATACCTGTTCTATTGAAGGGTTGAATATCGCATCAGAGAAGGGTATTGATTTCAGTGCGCCGGATCTCAGTTGGACAACCATCTTACCACGCGTGAAGCTGCAGGCAGACACGGAGCATTTCTTCGAAAAAGAGATTGCAGACGCAGGACCGTTCAGCCATATCCGTTTGAATATATTCCCCGACGGCGGCGTGAGCAGATTGCGCTTGTTCGGAAACCATGTAACACAGAAATGACACTTCAGGAATTAAATACGATCTCTTCAAAAGAAGCCGGAGCTGCCTTATTTAAGTGCTGTGGCTCCACGAGCTGGGCAAGCAAGCTGACGGCCCTTCGCCCCTATTCCGGAAAGCAGGATTTGCTTGAAAAGTCGGACCGTATTTGGGCAGCCTGTTCGGAAGCCGATGCGCTGGAAGCTTTCAGGCATCATCCGAAAATTGGGGACTTGGAAAATCTGGAAAAGAAATTCGCGTCCACCAAGGAATGGGCCGGCGGTGAGCAGGCAGGAGTGAATACCGCGAGTCGCCAGTTGCTGGTTGAGCTCGCAGAAGGCAATGCCGCTTATGAAAAACGTTTCGGATATATATTCATTGTTTGTGCCAGTGGTAAATCGGCCGGTGAAATGCTGGCTCTGCTGCAGGCCCGCATACACAACGAGGCAAAGGATGAAATGAATATTGCACGCGGTGAGCAAAACAAAATCACCCATTTACGACTTGAAAAACTTCTTGCATGAGCCAGATCACAACACATATTTTAGACACCTCCAAGGGCAAGCCGGCACAAGGGGTGCATGCTGTTCTTGAAAAACCGGCTTCAGATGGCAAATGGCAGGCACTGGGCAAAGGCATAACCAATGCCGATGGGCGCATTACTGATTTACTGGCGCCGGATTCAAAACTGGAACCGGGTATCTACCGACTGGTATTCGATACCGGAGCTTATTTCAAAAAACTGGGCACTGCCTGCTTTTACCCATCCGTATGCATTGTTTTTGAAACGAGCGATCAGTCGCATTACCATGTACCGCTTCTCCTGAACCCTTATGGTTATTCGACCTATCGGGGAAGTTAAAGAATCCAATTCGCTTAGACAATAATAAACGAAGACATTTGTGCAACAACAGTAAAATATCAAAAACAATTATTTCTTTTGATCTTTGTACAAATACCCTACTTATTTAAACGAATGATACGCCGGGCGCGGGAGGCGTCCACGCGGAGTGCGAACCGCAAGATGGCTGAGTATATATTATGCGAGGGACTTTGATCTCGAAGCCATCTTGGGGTTGGTCTGCGTGGGGTCTTTTTTGGTTACTTTTTGGACAAGCAAAAAGTGACTAGAAAAAATTCCTTTGAACACAAAGCTTTTTCAGTGGGACAAGAATGAAATTAAATGACACCTTATAAATAAACAGTATATGAAGCAATCGATTTCAGACAAAGGAAAGGAACAGGTTTTAACAGCATTGAAAACAGCCAATACGGCTTTTCAGAAAACATACCCCGGTGATTCACCCGACCGCCAGCCGGTGCATACTGTGTATGGAGGAGCGAATTTATTCAAATCCGATACGGTTGTGAAGATGGGATCTGTGGCGCTCAGCAATTTCAAAATTTATGCGCCCGACTTCACCGTGATGGCGCGTGCGCTTCAGATGGCTGGACATG
>DASYGQ010000255.1:0-3321 GCA_035999585.1 Bacteroidia bacterium
GACACTTCCCCCAATTCCGCCCGAAGGCCGTTCAGATCGCGTAACGCGACGGATATTACCTCGGGTTGCGCAGGAACCTGCTTCCAGGTGGTATAAATATCATGGATGCCGGGAGATTCGAAGTAATGATTCATCAATTTCAAATAAGATTCCGGATCAGGGTTGGCAATGGCCATATCAATCACATGTAATTGATAACCGGTATAAATAGTCTGGATAACGGCTGCTCCCAGCGCCGTAATAATATAAAATACAATGAAACGTTTTGGTCCCCAGAAATTTTCAAGTACATTCCCGAATGTCCATACTGCGAACATATTGAATATGATATGTTCCCAGCCTTCATGCATAAACATATAAGTGATAAACTGGTACCAATGGAATTTGGTCGAGCTTGGGTAATGAAGCCCCAGCATATCATTCAGGTTGATATGGAACCTGATTTTGAAAACCAGAGATGCCAGAAACATGATGGCATTAATGATCAGCAGGTTTTTAACAACCGGGGGAAGAATATTAAAGCCAGTAGGACGGAATTGCTGGTAACTCACATCGTTCAGTTTAGGTGGTTATGGTTCATGTTTCTTATTTCTTGAAACGCCGGTCCAGATCTTCCAGTGTATAGGTCAGCACCGCCGGTTTTCCATCGGGGGTGGAGTAAGGCATAGCGCAGGCGAAAAGTTCATCCACAATACGGTTCATCTCCTCCTCACTAAGCGTTTTGCCGCTTTTGATTGCCGCCCTGCGGGCCATGTTGCGTGCAATCGCATCCTGCTGATTGATTCGGAATTCCGACTGATGATTTTTGTATTCATCCATCAGGCCCTGGAGGATTCGCAAGGTATCGGCCTCCACCAGCTCCACCGGAACGCCTTGCACAGCAATCGTCTGTGCTCCGAATTCACTTATTTCAAAGCCCATTGCATTCAGGTCAGGCATTAAGGCGCGTATGCAGATCATATCACCGGCTGAAAGTTCGAGTGATTCCGGAAACAGTTTTTTCTGCGACAGGCTTTTGCTCTGATGCATCGTTTCCAGAAAACGTTCGTACAGGATACGCTCATGGGCTCCCTGCTGATCGATGAGCATAAACCCTGATTTGATATGGGCCAGGATATAACGGTTGTGAAGCTGATAAGGCTTGTGCTGTACTTTTGTTTCGGAATCTTTGTCCCAGGTGGCATTCATGGTATGCTGCTCAGGCTGTTCAGCATCTCCCTGGTCTTCTTTTTCAACGCTGCCATCCAGTGGCTTCAAAAGCTCGGCCTGACTGTAAGTCTGCCTTGAATACTGCGTGTCCCATTCCAGGTTTTTGAAATAATCTTTTTTGGGTGCATCAGTACCTGTCTTCTCCTTGTCAAAAGGATTGAAGTTCTTGTCCACTTTTATCTCAGGCTGGCTCACATAACTGTCTTGCGGACGGAGGGGTATTTCAATACCCATCTCCTGATTGAAATCAAGCGAAGGTGAAATATTATATTGTCCGAGCGATTTCTTTACCGCCGACCGAAGCATGGCATAGATGGCCCGCTCGTCCTCAAACTTCACTTCCGTTTTTGTAGGATGTATGTTGACATCAATTGTTTTGGGATCCACATCCAGGAAAATGAAATAGGAAGGGAAAGTATCTTTTGGAAGCAGTTCACTATAGGCAAGCTGCACGGCATGATTCAGATAGGAGCTGCGGATAAATCTCCGGTTCAGAAAAAAGAACTGCTCGCCGCGGCTTCGTTTGGCAAACTCGGGTTTACCTATAAAACCGCCAAGGACAAGGATATTCGTATTTTCTTCCAGCGGAGCCAGACGGTTGTTATAAGGGCTGCCGAAAAGGGCCACAATACGTTGACGAAGATTGGCTTTGGGCAGGTTGAATATTTCCGTGTTATTGTGGTGAAGCGAAAAAGCAAGGTCGGGATGAGCAAGGGCCACCCGTTCAAATTCATCGATGATATGACGAAGTTCAACAGGCTCCGATTTCAGAAAATTACGGCGTGCAGGGACATTGTAAAATAAGTTCTTCACGGAAATGCTGGTTCCTGTGGCACAACTGCAAGGTTCCTGAAGGCTCACATCACCTCCTTCGATCACGATGCGGGTACCCACTTCTTCGTCTGTCTTCCGGGTTTTCAGCTCTACCTGGGCAATGGCCGCGATGGATGCCAGCGCTTCGCCTCTGAATCCTTTCGTGGTGATGGAAAAAAGATCGTCGGCATTACGGATTTTGGAAGTGGCATGCCTTTCAAAACTCAGGCGGGCATCGGTGCCGCTCATGCCTGTGCCGTTATCAATCACCTGGATCAGCGTCTTTCCTGAATCCCTGACAATGAGCTTGATCGTATCTGCACCTGCATCCACTGCATTCTCAAGCAGTTCCTTCACGGCGGAGGCTGGTCTCTGGACCACTTCGCCGGCAGCGATCTGGTTGGCAACGGAATCGGGTAGAAGCCGGATGATATCAGGCATAAGGCAGATTTATTTCCTTTTTTTAGGATAACAAAGGTAGGATTTAATTCGATTGAAGGATTAGCCGGGTAAAGCGCTGCAAGGCCCCGGGGAGCTGCTTCAGGTTAGCCGGAGAATACCTTTGCCTGAATTAAGAGAGACCTGTTAATAAGTGCGTCTCTGCAACCGAAAACAAGCATCTATTATGAATAATTTTAAGCTGTCATTATTTTGTCGTTTATGCGCTATTTCAAGCTTTCATTGCTTTTTGTTCTTTTCATCTCCCTCTCTGCTTTTGTAAGGAAGGCTGCTCTGGCTTCTTCCGCGGAATTCCATGTGCGGCAGCAAGTGAAAAAGCAGCCTGTGTCTTCTGCCAATCAACTCCATATCCTGCATAAGGACTCGCTTCCTTTGCAACCTGGTTCGAGCGGGCCCCCCTTTATCGGCACCGCCGGAAAACACTGGGTGGATTCGGTCTTTAACACCCTCAGCCCCGATCGTCGCATCGGCCAATTGTTTATGGTGGCGGCTTACTCCAACAGAGACAAAGCTCATGTCAATGAAATCAAAAAACTGATTCGTGAAAACGGTATTGGCGGACTCATCTTCTTTCAGGGCGGACCTCAGCGCGAAGCCCACCTGACCAATCAGTACCAGAATCTGACGGATGTGCCTCTGCTCATTTCCATTGATGGCGAGTGGGGACTGGCGATGCGGCTCGACAGCACCGTTCAGTATCCGCGTCAGATGACTTTGGGTGCTATTCAGGACGATTCGCTGATTTATTACATGGGCAGAGAAATTGCGATCGAATGCAAGCGGCTGGGCATCCAGGTAAACCTCGCTCCCGTTGCCGATGTCAACAACAACCCTTCCAAC
>DASYGQ010000035.1:0-4567 GCA_035999585.1 Bacteroidia bacterium
CAGGAAAACACACTGATACCTGGCATCAGAGAAGGCGAGCTGAAGCAATATTTCTTCCGTCTGATCCGAGCTTCCGTCATCTACCAGCACCACTTCATAACTTAATTCCGAAGAAGAGATAAACCTGTTCAGGCGGTCTACCAGAACGGGCAGGGATTCTGCTTCGTTGTAAAGGGGAATTACAAATGATATCTGAGGAATCGACATTCGACAAATGTAATCTTTAAGCAGGTAACACTGAAAAAAGATCCTGTCCGGGATCAGCCGTTCACACTAAGAAGCGGTTCTCCTGCCATTTTCAATATTTCCTCCACATACCGGCGTTCGTTGCAAAGACGTGGGACTTTGTTCTGCCCTCCCAGCTTGCCCTTCTCTTTCAGCCAGGAATAAAAACTCCCGGGCTGCAGGAAACGCAAGACCGGCTGGCGGAGTGCATAGTTATTATACCGTTTGGCTTCATAATCGGAATTCAGCATTTTCAAAGCATTATCAAGTACCTCCGCAAAAAAAGCTGCATTTTCAGGTGGCCGTTCAAACTCAATCAACCATTCATGGGCACCACTGGTCTTCTCCATAAATACCGGAGCTGCTGTATAGTCTGTCATTGTGGCTCCGCTTCGCTCACAGGCTATCTTTAAGGCCATTTCAGCATTGTCAATCATCAGCTCCTCTCCGAACGCATTGATAAAATGACGTGTCCGGCCGCTTATCCTGAAACGGAATGGATTGAGCGAACTGAACTTGATGGTATCTCCCAGCCTGTAACGCCAGAGCCCTGCACTCGTAGATATAATAAGGGCATAATTCGTATCCAGCTTTACTTCATCAAGCGAAATTGTTTTGCCATTTTCCTTATCCCACTCAGAAGCTTCCTGAAATTCGTAATAAATACCATAATCAAGCATCAGCAACAATTCATCCGAGTCCTTCTGATCCTGAATTCCAAAGAATCCTTCCGAAGCATTGTAAAGCTCCAGATAATGCATAGTTGGGGAATTAAAAATACTCCGGAACTGCTCCTTATACGGAAGAAGGCTGACTCCGCCGTGAAAATACACCTCCAGATTGGGCCATATATCTGAAATAGTTTTCTTTCCAGTTGTTTCCAGAATTCGTTTAAGCAGGATAAGCATCCAGGAAGGCACCCCCGCGACACTTGTCACATTTTCGTTGACAGTGCTGTTACTTAGTTTTTCCAGTTTTTCGTCCCAATTGGTGAGCAAGGCAATTTCAAGGCTGGGAGCCCGGAGGAATTCTGCCCACATCGGCAAATTTTGAATGATGATGGCTGATACATCGCCATGATATGATTCATAATCTGCAAATACATCTTTATGATGGCTGCCCCCCAGGGCGAGATTTTTTCCGGTAAACAATTTGGCTTCCGGATAATTGCTGCAATGAATGGAAACCATATCCTTACCTCCGCGATAATGACAATTCTCGAGAGACTCCTGACTTAGAGGAATAAATTTGCTCTTATCGTTAGTTGTTCCTGAGGACTTGGCAAACCACTTTATCTCCGTATTCCACAATATGTTTTGCTCACCCCTGCGGATCCGCTCAATGCTTGGTTTCAGACTTTCGTAATCCTGAAGAGGCACGCGAGATTTGAATGTTTCAAGCGAATCGATATCGCCATATCCGTATTTCTGCCCCCACTCGGTATCCTTTGCGCTTCTTATCAGACTGAATAACCATTCATGTTGTACTTCCAGCGGGTATTTCATAAACAACTCGATCTGGTGCATGCGCTTTGTCATGAACCAGGAAGCTATTGAGTTGATAAACGGTGTCGGCATAAATACCCTGATTATTAATTCCTGTTTATTTCGGTTTTCTGGCCAGAAAATAGGCTGCCATTTGTTCTCTTGTTAAGGAATTAAAACACATTTCCTTCGTAAGCATTCCCTTCCTAGCAGCACAAACACCGAAATACATGTCGTGATAACCTTGTTTTTCATGTGCATCGGGATTAATGGAAATGCGAACACCTTTCTCCATGCAGTATGCAATCCAGGTCCAGTCAATATCGAGTCGGTAAGGATGAGCATTGAGCTCAATGATCACTCCATGTGCTGCACAGGCATCGATCACTTTTTTATGATCCACCGGATAACCTTCCCGGGAAAGCAACAAACGCCCGGTCGGATGTCCAAGTATGGTGGTATAGGGATTTTCGATGGCTTTGATGAGTCTCGCAGTGGCTTTAGTTTCGTCCATTTTGAGTACAGAATGAACAGAGGCTACGACAAAATCAAAACTGTCAAGCACTTCCTCCGGGTAATCAAGTGAGCCATCAAAAAGAATGTCGGATTCTATTCCTTTAAATATACGGAAAGGAGCCAGTGTTGCATTCAACAAATCTATTTCATGATGCTGTTCGGCAACCCTGTCGGGTTTCAGTCCGTTTGCATAAAATGCCGATTGAGAATGATCACAGATACCCAGATACTCGTACCCCAACTCTTTGCAGTATTCAGCCATTTCCTGAAGGGAATGCAGCCCATCGCTCCAGGTACTGTGATTATGCAGTATTCCTTTCAGATCCTGCAATTCAATCAGAGGAGGAATTGCATTTTTTCTGGCGAGATCCGTTTCACTCCTTCCTTCCCGAAGCTCCGGCTCTATGTATTGCATGCCGAGTTCCTTGTAGATATCCCTTTCTGTTTGAACAGTTGCTGATTGTGAGGCGAGCCGGTTTTTCCAATCTCCCAATTCATTCAGATGAGCTTCAGAGCCCGTTGTTTCGAACAGCCGGAGCGGGAATTCAGCCGGGCTACAAGAGATCAATTCAACTTTCACGCCGGCAGGCACTTCGAATCCTGTCAGATCAGGTTCATTAGCAGCGAGCAGAATTTCAATTTTATCAATGATAATCGCTTTGCGTCTCATGGAACCTGTCAGGCTGACAAGCTCAGTTCCTGTTTTTTTCTTAAGTTCTTCAACAAGTCTAATCGCAAAGGATTCCAAAGATGCGTAATGAAAGAGGCCCTTGTTGGCCATATTGAATTCAATAGCTTTACGCACCGCCTCCTGGGTTTTGGCACCAAAGCCTTTCAATTCCGTCAATCTGTTTTCATTGCAAGCATAAAGCAATTCTCCCGGGCTTTCCACTTCCAGTTCTTTCCAGAGCTGAGCCACTTTCTTAGGTCCGATGCCTTTTATACCCAGCATTTCAATAACACCCTTGGGGGTCTGCATCAATAGTGCATCCAATTCTTTGAGGGTCCCGGTCAACTGAAGTTCCAGAATCTTACCTGCAATACTTTTTCCAATGCCTTCAATTGCTTCAAGCTCCTGAGCCGATTTACCAACCAGGGATACATCTGTTTTGTCAAGCTTGAATGCAGCATTGCTGAGCGATTTCACCTTGAAAGGATTTTCATTGTGAAGCTCCATGAGTTGGGCCGTAAGTTTTAAAGTACGGGCAATAACCTCGGTTTCCATTTAATAATGCATTTTGTTAGATATGCAAATATGACAATAAATTCAGGCATCATTGCTACAAAAGGATGGTACGGAGATTAAAAAAAACGAAAAAATAATTGCCTAGTTTCTCACTTCAATCATACGGTGGTACATATCCACATCACCTGCCCGGATCTTCAGCCAGATGTTATAATGGAAACAGATATTGTTTTCCATCCGGCAGAAAACAGCACCCTTTGGAACGGACGGGTCGAAAACAAAAGGAGTTAAAGACGTTGAATAATTGATTACTTGTGGAAAGAGTAATTTATGCTTCTGAAAACCGGGGTATATCAATAAACGGGACTCCGCCGTTTCATTCAAAAACCGGCAATTTCCCGTCTGAGCCCGCAAGACGAATGACTGCATGGCAACAAACAAAAAGCAGAAACGAATCAGTTTCGGCATTCCAAGAGTGTTCGTGGTACTATTAGGATTATGAACTTTGTCTCAGGCAATGGATTAGCACTTCTAATAAAACACTACATCGTAAGGCATGCGGGCCTGCACTCCTTTGTTTTGAGCAAGGGCCTTCAGTTCCATATACTGTTCGTAACGATCGCCAAGCACACTGCGCATTACACGGACCTGCTCATCACCAGCCATATCAGAAAACAGGGATGAAAGCGGGTCCTTTTGCTGTGGAAGCTCCATTATTTTGTATTTATCGATTTTAGCAAGCTTGGCCGAATAAACGATTGCTTCGTTAATACCCCCAAGCTCATCGACCAGCCCTTTGTTCTTTGCATCTGTCCCACTCCATACGCGTCCCTGCCCGATAGCATCTATAGAAGCAGTATCCATGTGGCGCCCGGCGCCCACTTTCGAAATGAAATCATTATATACCTGCTGAATTCCACGGAGAATATGTTCTCTTTCAGCTTCTGTAACCGGCCTGTATACGGATCCAAGGTCGGCATGTTTATTTGTATTGACGGTATCAATGGTTATTCCCAGTTTATTATTGAGCAGTTTTTGAAAATTAGGCAAAATGCCAAAGACACCGATGGACCCCGTTATGGTGTTCGGTTCAGCAAAAATCCGGTCAGCGGCACAGGAAATATAATATCCGCCTGAAGCTGCAACATCACCCATG
>DASYGQ010000331.1:0-3742 GCA_035999585.1 Bacteroidia bacterium
CCCCGCGTAGCCTGATCCACCTCTTGATCTGATTCCGTCCGGGCATTTTATGTCCCGGTCAGTTCTGCGCCGTTTGCTTTGCAAACCGGTGTGTATGCTACATTCAAAAAATTGATCATCCCGTTTTAAACATTTCTGAAAATGAAAAAAATCTATCTGATTGCGATCAGCCTTATCTCTCTTGCAAACATTTGCCTTGCACAGGTAAACCTGAAAGGGTCTGTGAAAGACGCCCAAAACAACCAGCCCGTTTCCGGAGCGGCCATTCTCATTTCCCGTTCATCCATCGTCACAATGACCGATGCTCAAGGAATGTTCTCGATCCAGTCGCCCGTAAATTTCGACAGTATCACCGTTACATTCCTGGGGTACACCACACGTCACATTGCTGTAAGCGACAAATCCCAACCGCTTACAATCATGCTTGAAATATCCAGCCGTTCACTGAGCAATGTGGAAATCCTTGGTGTTCAGCAGCCACAGTCAGTCAATACCCTCGGCGAAACTGAGCTCAGTAGGGCATCCGGACTTAGCCTTCAGGATGCACTCAACGATGTTCCGGGCGTATCGATGTCGGCTCGTTCACCTTGGGGCGGACAGCATATCATCATACGCGGGTATTATCCCAGCACGGATAATGGCCGCACCAATTCCGAAAATTTCAGCGGCCTTGGTTACCAACTCTACATCAACGATATTCCGGTGACGGATGCAGGTGGGTCCACCATCATGGATGATATTGACATGGGATCGCTTGGCAAAGTCGAGGTGTTCAAAGGACCAAGTCCCCTCTATGGAAGCTATATCGCCGGAGCGGTGCATCTGTACACTCCACGTCCGCTGCCTAATCAGACCAGTGTGGAGGAACAGGTTACCGGTGGCAGCTATGGTTTATTCCGCAGTAACACCAGCATACAAACCGCCAGTGACAATTCCGATTTCCGCATCAATTACGGACACCAGAACTATGACGGCTTCAGGCCTCATGATAATTCCAACAAGGATTTCGTAACCCTTTCCAGCAACCATTACTCCAGTCCTAAAAATACGCTTTCAACTTATTTCTCCTACAGTCATTCTCACGAGGAACTGGCAGGAGAAATTGACAGCGCCGATTTCTACAACCGCAAAGCGGTGAGTGACAGTAATTATACAGGAAACAATTCGCATGTCGACATTGAAAGTTTCCGTGGCGGAGTCACCGACAAGTACCAGTTCTGCAAAAACTTCAGCAGTACAACAACTGTTTTCAGTTCCGGTTCAACACTCAATCAGTATTTCGCGCATGGCTTTACTCTGGCCAGCAATCAGGGCTTTGGTGGACGCACATCATTTGCCTATGAAAGCAGAAATGAAGGCAAAGCCAATGTAGAAGGCGTGCTTGGAATGTCATTCCAGAAATCAAATCAGAACTCTCAGGGGGATTTCATTCTCCCTTTCATCGCGCAGCCTCCTCCGGCATTCTCAGCTTATACACCAGGCATGGTTCCATCCGATGTGCAGAATTATGCCATGAACTATACCATCTTTACCCAATGGAGCCTGAAACTGCCATCTAAACTCACCGTCACGGCCGGCCTGAATGTCATCTTCTCCGAATTCGGCACGAAGAACCTCCTGACTCCCACAAGTAATATGTATATCGGAAATCCGGGCTTCCTGCCTTTCACGACCAATGCCCTGTATATGGATTACCCCACTTATACCAAATCCTTCTCCCCGGTGGTTGCTCCCAGCGTATCTGTGATTAAAGTTCTAAGCAATCATATTTCTGTCTATGGAAATGTAAGCGAGGGCTATGCCCCTCCTGTACTTGGTCAGATGACCAATTCAATGGGCCAGGTTGATGTAGACCTCAAACCTGAGAAAGCCATGCAGTATGAAATCGGCACCAAAGGCAGTATCGGCGGCAATGGCAAACTGAGTTATCAGCTGGCTTTGTATGACCTGGATATTACAGACCGGCTTGTTTCAGTTACATCCGACAAAGTAACAGCCTATACCAATGCCGGAGAAGAACGCAACCTCGGCGCTGAATTGTACCTTCGTTACAATCTGATTGATAAAGCTGATCGGTTCATCTCCGTTGTCAGGCCTTGGATAAGCTATACCTATTCCAATTATACCTACGTAGATTTCAAAAATCACGGAACCACAAAATCCGGTGAGGATACTGTACTGAATGACTACTCCGGAAAACATGTGGCAGCTGTTGCACCGAATGTGTTTACCCTTGGAGTTGATGTTGACACCAAGCCCGGTTTCTATTTCCACGGAAGTTTCCGGTATGTTGACAAAGTGCCTGTTACATTCGACAATGTAAATTACATGAATGCATACAGCTTACTGGGCGCCAAGATCGGATTCAAAAGGACTTTTGGGAAAATAACACTGAATGTGTTTGGAGGAGCTGACAACCTGCTGGGTAGCACCTATTACAGCTTCATCTTTGTAGGTCAGAATATCGGGGAGCTCGCACAGGGCAACGACCCCAATGTGAAGCGCGGCGGCGGCGATGGTTATATCCTGCCTGCTCCTTACAAAGCCACATTCTATGGAGGCATGAGTATCCGTTACAAATTCTAATGATCAAAAGACCATGAAAAACAAAAACTGCTCTAAACGATCAGGCTGGAAAAGTTTAACGGGAGGCTCAGGCTTTCCGTTAAACGCCCTGCTAATCGCCATTGTCATTTCTTCCTGCGGACGTTTCGGAAACAAAGAAGAAGAAAAAAGGAAAGACACAGAACGCATTGTCTGTGTTTCGAAGCAACTTACTGAGCTGATTTTTGCTCTTGGCGCAGGGGACAAAGTAGTGGCAGTGGATTTATCAAGCACTTATCCGGAAGCAGTCAAAAAGCTTCCCACAGTAGGCTATCACCGCATGCTGAGCGCCGAAGGCATCATTTCCATGAAGCCCACCGTTGTGTTTTACAACAGCGGGCAGGATGCATCCATCGGGCCGGCAACCGTGTTGCCACAACTTCAGAAGGTGGGCATCCCGCTCAAGGAATGGAAAGGCACTGATAACATCGAAGACACCAAGGCTCTGATTCGTGACCTGGGCGCTTACCTCCATGCCGAAACGAAAGCCGATTCATTGTGCAAAAAACTGGATGCCGACATGCAACTCGCAACTGCCAGGCTAAAGGGTTATACCGACAAGCCCAGCGTGATGATTATTCATTTTGGAAGAGCTTCGAATATCTACTTTCCTTTTGGCCATCAGGGCGCCGGCAATTCAATGATCGAATGGGCGGGTGGAGTGAATGCCATTGACACCAGTTCCAAATTCAGAACACTGAGCGCTGAGATCCTTGTGAAATGTCAGCCGGAGGTGATCCTTGCTACAGAGTTCGGTTACGACCGTCTGGGCGGGCTTGATAAGTTTAAAGAACTGCCCGGTATCGCACTAACCCCGGCTGCGAAAAACAACCGTATTTACCGCATCGAGGAGCATGATCTCCTTTATTTTGGCCCACGCACCGGGGAAAATGTATTGAAATTGATTGAACTGATTCATAAAAAATAGATGAAAGCTTCACGGCTGTCGTTCGGAAGTATTTATGGAACCCTTGCTATTCTCCTTGGAGTTTCTATGATTTTGTCGGTCCGCGCAGGAGCCGTGGATGTCAGCTATAAAGAAATTTACATTTCACTGGCAAAAGCATTTGGTTTTCATCCGCAGACTCACATTGATCCTGTTCAGGAAGGTTTATTTCTACAGATCAGGCTGCCGCGT
>DASYGQ010000359.1:0-3421 GCA_035999585.1 Bacteroidia bacterium
TCTGTGACATAACAGGTATAGGATCCAGGGGTTAGTCCGCTTACCGAAGCCGAACCCGATGAAGGAGGTGACCAGGAATAGGTATAGGCCGCTACCCCACCCGATGCAGTGGCTGTGGCGGTTCCATTTGCAGATCCGGTACATGTTACATTGGTTGATGTGGCACTAATATTTAATGCGGGTGGCTGAGTGAGGGTTATCACGTAGGTGTCAATACAACTGTTCATGTCTGTGATTGAACAGGTATAAGTGCCTGCTGACATAGCGGATACCGTGTTTGAAGCACCTCCTGTGGGTACCCAGCTATAATAATAACCGGGAGTTCCTCCGGAAGGAATCACAGTTACTGTTCCGTCTGATCCCCCGTAGCAACTGATATTTTTGTGTGTATCGGTGGCCAGCAGTGGTGCAGGTTGTGTAATGGTTACTCCCTGGCTGATTGTGCAACCCTTTGAATCTGTCACTGTACAGTTGAATGATCCGGCCGATAATCCGCTTGCTGTGGAAGTGCTGTTGGAGATGGGTGACCAGGAATACGAGTAAGGCGGGGTGCCACCATTGGGAGTTACTGTTGCGGAGCCGTTACTTGCACCGTTACAAAGTACATTGGATTGTGAAGAGATTGCTGTACTCAGTGCATTGGAAGGTTGTGTGATGTTGATGCTCTGCATGACATTACACCCGTGACCATCTGTCACAAAGCAGGTAAATGAACTGGCTGTCAGTCCGGTTGCCGTGGATGCTGTTCCTCCGGAAGGATGCCAGGAATAGGTATAAGGTACAAAGCCATTGGCAGCAGTCACAGTAGCTGAACCATCTGAACCTCCGTAACAGGAAACGTTTGTTTGTGTAAAAGGTGTGGTGATGGCGGGTGGCTGACTCACGCTTTGTGTAATGTTGTATGCGCATCCATGGTTGTCGGTTATGAAACAGGTATAGCTTCCGGCAGGAACGTTGGCAATGGCTCCGGTTCCTCCGCTGGGCGACCAACTGTAAGTATATGCCGGCGATCCTCCGCTGGGTACCACGTTAATGGATCCCGTGCCTCCAAAACAAAGAGCGTTGGAAGGGGTTGCGGTGGCGTTCAGGGGTGTGGGTTGTGTAATGGTTACATTCTGGGTGGCGACGCATCCGTGGTTATCGGTAATATGACAGGTATACGTGCCAGCAGGTTGACCGAGAAGCGAGTTTGCAGCACCAGCTACGGGAGACCAGGAATATGTGTATGGCGTTGAACCGCCAGTCACCGTAACCGAAGCCGATCCATTGGTGCCGCCGGAACAGGATTCGTTCACAGGTGTTCCGGTAGGAGCCATGGCTGTGGGTTGGGTGATTGTGCCTATATAACTATTGGTAGCTGCAACAGCATCATGTACCGTACAGGTATAGGTTCCGGCAATCATGAGGGTGGCATTCGCAGTACCCTGTCCAGACCCGGGAGCCGGTGACCAGGAATAAGTATACGGGGCTGTTCCTCCGGTCGCTGTTACACTCATCATGCCGTTTGTGCCACCGGCACATGAAACGTTTGTGGAAGAAGCAAGGTTCACTACTACCTGGGCTTTCATGGAAAAGCTCATGATGAGGAATAATAATATCAATGGCATCGATGCCCTGGAGTAGTATTTTTTCATAAAATAGGAGTTTTGTTGGAACTGTTTTTACCTGAAACAAATCTATCACTTTTTTCGAGAAAACCGAATCCTTTTTTTTAACAAATTAGACGAGAATCCAGATTAGAATTTCCTTAAAAAAAGGCCTCTTTAAAATCAAAAAAAGGCGATAATTCAAATAATTGCTAGCTAATTTTCAACATTCCGGAAATATCCTTGTTTTAAGTTTTGGTAGATGGTACATTTGCACAAAATCAAAACAATTTAATATGAGCGATGAAAAAGTAATAGTTCATCAGATTTCCGAAGAAAAAGAGGGTCAGGTATCAAATTTCTTCCTCGACGGGGAATTGATTCTGAATGTCGACCGTTCTTCCCGCATTGTGGCTACCGCCAATCAGCAAAGCCGGAAATTTGAATCCAATGATGAACTTGAGAACTGGGTCAGCCAGTTTAATAAATGTGTCCTGAGAAAAAGAAAGGCTTACCGTCCTGAATTTGTCAACGGAATCATTGTGGATGAGTGTTTTCTTGAATTAAAGAGGAACTCAAACTAATTCCTTCCAGGGAAAATCTTTTTTTTGATCCCCATTTCCAGATATTCTGTTCCCTGCCTGTATCCCCGGGCAGGGACAATGTCCCGGCCTTTTCTTGCTCCTCCACCCCGCCTGTTACAGTTTAACGAACCCTGTTGTTTCTCTTCCTATGAAACCTTCCATTCCTGAATCTGTTTTCACTTTCCTGAAAGACCTCAAAAAGAACAATAACAGGGAATGGTTTAGCAAGCACAAAGCCCGTTATACAGAGGCACATGAAAATATGATCGTTTTTGCTGACGCGCTTCTTTCAGAGATGAACCGGCACGATCTTATTGAAACTCCTTCCGGAAAAAAGAGCTTGTACCGTATTTACAATGACGTTAGATTTTCGAAAGATAAATCACCTTACAAATCAAGCTGGAGCGGAGGTTTTCGCAGAGCCACCAAACAAAGGCGCGGAGGTTATTACTTTCACCTGGAAGCCGGAAACTCCTATGCGGCCGGAGGCTTTTTTAATCCTAATCCGGAAGACCTCGCACGCATCCGCCAGGAAATTGCCGGCAATGCCAAAGAATTCAGGGCAGTTCTGAAGTCAAAAGAAAAGGTGTTTGGGACATTGAGAGGGGAATGCCTGAAGAAGGCTCCTTCCGGTTACAGCACTTCCGATCCGGCTATCGACCTGCTTCGCTACAAGCAATTCATACTGAAACGCACTTTTACCGATGCTGAGGTGAAAAGCCCCGCTTTTCTCGGATTACTGAACACCACATTCCGTCACATGAGGCCCTTCTTCGATCACATGAGTGAAGTGCTTACAACCGACAGCAACGGAAGCCCGTTGGAATAGATCATTTGATTTTATGTTAGGAATGACACCGTATTTCCTGGTTTCTCAGGGAGCAAGAATCTTATCGTATTTATTGGCGTTGGCGGGATCAATCGACTTCAGAAGATTGGCTGCTTTGGACTTTTCATCTGCAAAGGCGCCTGAGAAAAGTTTCACCAGCTCATCGGCTTTGGCGCTGAAGAAAACCTGAAGATTGAAAGCAGCAGGCTTTTCCTGATACACTTTCTGAACAAGCAAAAGGCTCTCATACACATTCTCCCTGCCGGTTGCAAGGTCGTTGTACATCAGATCAAATCCCAGTCTGTGATATTTATACATGCATTCGCGCAAAGGTGCGTAGGTTGAATTCAGTGCATTTTCCACCAGCCAGTATCTGTTTTTTCCGCTCGTGCTTTCGAATGCTTTCCAGCCATGCTCGGCAG
>DASYGQ010000373.1:0-6383 GCA_035999585.1 Bacteroidia bacterium
AAGTCAGAATTTCTCTCATTTGATATTGTGATAAATTTACTTCCGGAGATCCCTTAATAATACTTCCAGCCCTGCGCAGCTAGCAATTGCCTTGGATTGTAAAAGCGTTTCTTCTTAAGCACCCACTCTACCTTTCTCACATCACTGATGTTTGAAAGAGGGTTCCCGTCTATTAAGATGAAGTCGGCCTCCCGGCCTTTTTCGATGGATCCATACACCTGTTGCATGTTACAATCAAGCGCTGCATTACAGGTTGCTATTTTCAATACTTCATTGGGTGGTATGCCTGCCTGCACATACAGCTCCAGCTCATGATGCAGGGCATTGGCTTCCCCTCCGTCGGTTCCGGCTACGAGCATAATACCATTGTCATACAATAGTTTCAGCATTTGCATCATCGCTGCAAAAGATGCTTTGTAGGCTTGTTTTTGCTCTTCACTGCCAAAAGGGCTTTGAATCGTCAGGGTGGCAAGCGATGATTCCGGAAGCCATTTCAGGACAGGCTTTATAAAACTGCTGGTATCTCCCTTGAACTCATCAAACATCCCCTGCCAAACATTCATGGAAGGATCCAGGACGATGTGCTTCTCTTTCATCAGCTGAACAAAATCCAGCACCTTTTTGCTGTGCAGATCCAGCTTTCCTGCATTCGAGCCCACCAGGCGGAAACGGGCCGGTGTGCGTGTATCAACCGTATCACCCATGAAATTCAGGAACACAAAATTCATATGCGTCATTTCGTCGTAACCGGCATGGATGGCTTGTTCTGCAGTCATGAATGCAGGGATATGTCCGCACACCCTCATACCAAGGCCATGCGCATGTGCAGCGAGGGGCTTTACCCACTGAGGGGAAATGGCGCTGTACAGTTTGATCTGCTGATAACCCAGGCGGTGGTAATCGTCAATCGCTTTCAAACCTTCATCCAGGGTTTTGATGATAGCACCGGTGGGGCCCTGAAAAGGATCTTCTTTATCTATGAAGCCCGACAAATAACTGATATCCGGCCCCAACAATTGATTCTCTGCAATCTGTTTTTTATATGTCAGCAATACCTTATCATTGCCCATATCGCGGATATGCGTCACTCCGCCGGCAAGATAGGCCGGTCCTTCGTCCTTTGCATAATGTCCGTGCATGTCCCACAAACCGGGCATCAGGAATTTGCCTTTGCAGTCGATGATTGTATCGTGCCTGGTCATCAGCTTTCCGGCCGGACGATAGATATCTGTTATTTTCCCGTCAATCACCTCCACGGTCATATCTTTCTGAACACTGGCACTGGCGGACTGAAACACATTGCAATGAGTGAGCAGGATGTGATGTGGCAGTACTCTGGAATAATTATTCAGCTCCTTTTCATAATAACTCCGGCTGGCTGACTCTTCGATGGCAAACAGTGTATCCGTCCAGCTTTCATACCCTCTTCGGATATTACTCGCCCAGCTATTAATCGTCGCAAAAAATTGCATGTCTTCTGTCAGCCAGACATAAACCGGCGCAGGTGCCGGATCGAAATAGACCGGTACCAGTTTGAGTTTTTGTGTTTTCCCTTTATAGGTGATCGTTTTCGAAATCGGGTTATCGGTATGCATAAACCCATCGGGCAGTATCGCCACTTTTTTTCCGGGTTGTTTGATGGTCCAGCGAAGCAGCAGTTCGAATACAGCCGGAGCAGCATTTGTGGTGTATAACTCGCCATTGAACTTCTTTGTTTTCCGGGTTCCGTTCACAGTCCATATTGCCGTATCGCCGGCAATGGAAAAAGCTTCAGTATATGGATTCTTAAAGTAATCAACACCCGAAGCTTTCAATGAAATCAGCAGACCCTCCGCATTGGTGCAGATCACCGAGCGGGTGCTGTCGCCCCGGCCCCGGTCGTTGAACTTATAGTCATAATGATACTCATTGGCTTTGCCTATCCAGGCTTTTTGCCCGCCGATGATTTTATCTTTGGCAACCACCGAATAATAGGTTGTATCAGTTTGTGCAAATGAGGCTGTGGTGAAACAAGCAATTAGCAAACAAATGGAATAAAATAGTTTCATAGGTATTTGTTATTATTAGGAATAGAACAGAATGCATGTTGTGCGGAGAAAATGCTTTTTTTATTGGGCCGCAGATTGTCATGATCTGTTATGATAAAAAATGATCTTGTTAATCATGAAAATCATAATAATCATGGAAATCCGCGGCCCATTCTTTACTCCAGGTTTCCAATCAAATCCAAAACCTTTTCCAGTTTTTTTCTCATATCAAGTGGCAGGCAGTCGTAATTGTTGGCGATGACGGAGAAAGCGATCAGCTCTCCGTTCTTTTTGGTTGCATAGCCGGTATAACTTCTCACACGGGTGATATAACCACTCTTGGCTACAACAGTCGCATTGTGTTCGGGTAATGATCTGTAAAACGATTTGAAGTTGGGGTCTTTTGTAAGGACTCTCAGCATTTCAGTAAACTGACGCGGAGTGATGGAATTCCAGCGGGAAAGTCCGCAGCCATCGTTCATATACAGCCCGCGTATATCCACTCCTTTGGAAGCCCAGAAAGAGGCCACCGCATCCGTGCCACCGCTTTCGGTACCCAGTCCGTTTTTGCGGAGCGCAATGGTTTTCAATAAAGATTCAGCATACAGGTTCACGCTTTTTTTATTGGTCCACCATACAATCTCCGCCAGGCGGGGTGAATATTCGGAGAACAGCAGCAAACGATGTTTTTTCACTTCTTTATGTGCCAGCTTCAGGTCCCGGAGTGAGGCCGGCTTCTCACTGATTCTCACACCACGCATGCGCAAAATGGAATCGAGTTCAAAGGCACAGTAATAGGCAGGATCAGGCATGGATCCGTCCACCTGGTAATCATTCCTTTTCGGCGGTATGCTGCCCTGCGCGAAACGGATGTTGCTGTAAGGCGCACCATAGAGATAAGCATTGTCTTTCGTACCGGCCGCTTTCACGGTGCTGTACATCTTCATTCCGGGCATGGGCGGATAGATGCGGCTGATGCGCGCTGTATCGCCTTCACTGCCGCTTTGGTAAAATACACTATACAGGTTATCCCTGAAATTCAGTCCGCTTGCACCTGCACCGTAATAGTTACCCATGTCACCCCAGATCCATGTATCAGGCACCATGTCCTGTTCAAACACACCGGCATCGGCAATGATAGAGCCCTCGATCTTCCGGATGCCTTTGGCCACGAGCTGCCTTGCCCATTTCTGGGTGAGCATGACACTGTCTTTGTCTTTCAGAAAATATTTGGATGCCAGGCTGGGGTCACCGCTGCCACGGATATACACATTGCCATAGACAACACCGTTCACCGAATCGAGTGTGCCGTCGTATTGTATTTTTGTCTCATACCGGAAATTTTCTCCCAGCAGAGCCAGCGCAGCTCCGGTGGTCACCACCTTCATGGAGCTGGCAGGCACAAAGCCGGTATTGCTGTTGTAATCGGCCATCACCGAATCCTTCTTCACATCGAGCACGCAAAGGCCCCAGGTACCATGTGCCAGGTCCGGATCGTCCTGCAAACGGTATATTTCAGCCTTCAGCGTTTCCAGCGGGCTGAGTTTTATATCCTGGGCATGCAGCCCAGGTAAAAGCAAACAAAGAAAAACAGGAACCAGGCTTTTTCTCATCCCACTAGTTTATCGATGGCAGCTGCCAGCTTGCGGTCTTTGTCGGTCACCGTATTACCGGCATCGTGTGTATTCAGTTTAATGCTGACTTTATTATAAACGTTTTTCCATTCGGGATGGTGGTTCATCTTCTCAGCCACCAGAGCCACCCGGCTCATGAAGCCGAAGGCCTGTACGAAATCGGTAAACACGAACTCACGATTCAGGCTGTTGTTTTCTTCTTTCCAGTTGTTCTTTTCCATGATCAGGCCTCCTTGCGTTTGATACCGCAACCGACGGATTTGGTGGAGTTGGTTTTCACAACCTGGCCTTTCATAGCCGCATCCATGGCCTCTTTCAGATAATGCTCCTTGACAGAAGCTTCGTCGCGAGGACTGTCGTCGATCGCTCCTTTGTATACGAGCGTACCGGCTTTGCTGAAGAGATAAGTCTCTGGAGTGTGAGTGGCGCCGAAGGCATTGGCCAGTTCCGAATTTTTATCGAGCACATAATAACCGCTGAACTGTTTCTCTGCTTTGTATTTTTTCATGGCCTCAAACGAATCATCCCCGTCGCGCTGACTTTCGTTGGAATTGACAACCACCACACCGTATTCGTTTTTCAGGGCATAAGCGCTGATCTCTTTGATGCGCGATTCATTTTTGATGACAAAGGGGCATGTATTGCAGGAGAAAATGACCAGGAGGCCGTTCTTGCCTTTGGCTTCTCCCAGGCTGACGGATTTTCCGCTCACATCAGCGACTTTCAGTTCGGGTTTGGGCAGGGGTTTGCCGATTTCGAGAGAAGTATATTCTCCTGTGAATGCTGAAGCGCCAAGCGCCAGGAGGGTGAGAAAGAAAAAGTGTTTTGTTTTCATTTGTTTGGGTCGTTTTTATCTTAGATAAAAGTATTTCGGAATCCACTTAATGGCATCCGTTCGTTTATTACATAAAGTGAAAATCATTAAGGTCTAACATGATAAATTTCAATCACTACTTGTGTTTTAGAGTCGAATTCTGTTTTTTTTGCATGAGGGATTGAGCCATTTTTGTCTGAGCTCTTTTCGCTCTTCGCGAAAAAGCGAGTGGCGAAAGCCCGGCCCCGCCCCTTGCGGGGACATGCCCAAATATTTATAGTCATTGACATCATTCAGCTTCGGAGCAGAATCACATTAAGACAGATACTAACAGCTGTAAATATATCCAATTTCAAAGAAGCATGGTCACTGCAATTCATTAAAATACCGTATCTTCATCAGAGCCATGAAAGATTACTACAAAATATTGGGGCTTAAGCCCGGGGCAGATGTGGAGAGCATCCGGAAAGCCTACCGGAACCTGGCCAAGGTTTATCACCCTGATCTTAACAGCAGTGTTCAGGCCAATGATTTTTTCATTCTTCTCAACGAAGCACATGAAGTGCTTACCGATGAGGCTCAGCGCATTCCTTATGATCAGCAATATCTGGCCTGGTCGGCCAGCAAGGGAAATGCAGAAAGGTTTCATTACGACTGGCAAAGCATTTACCGCATGCAGTATCCCCGAACCAGAAAGCCCAACCCTCCCGGGCAGCTCCTTCAGGTGATTTTCGGGATTGAAATGTTCATTGGTTTTACCGAAGCCTTGCTCATACTCGGTTATATCTTCAGCGGCCCTGTTCATCCTGTCTATGGCGTGGTGGCCATCCCCGGTATCCTGCTGGTGATCGACGGCTGGAAAGGCATACTGGGCCGAAAAAGCGCTTTGGGCGGAATTATCCGGGTTTTCCGCCGAATAATCTGAAGTTTCCGTCCGAGCCGACCCAAATCACTTCTTTTCGTAACCTGATAAAAACCAATATAGGTCTATGTTTTGGAAAAATTTTTATGAGGGATTGAGCCATTTTTGTCTGAGCTCTTTCGCTTTTCGCGAAAAGCGAGTGTCGCAAGGCCCCCTACCAATTTATATAATTTATGAAAGGGGGAAAGCCCGGCCCCGCCCCTTCGCGGGGACATGCCCAAATACTTAAAACCTTTATTCCCATTCTGATCTATAAGGTCCCAAACAGTAGTGGTTTCAAAATCAGCATTTCTTTGGCCCGGCGGGCTCAGGATTTCGAGTTTAGCGCTATATTCGCATGGTTTTTAAAGCATCTGCAAAAGAACCTGAACGTTAAATCTTAATCACATTCCAACCGAATTCTTATGTCATACGATCTCATTGTTATTGGAAGCGGCCCCGGTGGCTATGTAGCAGCAATCCGTGCCTCACAGCTCGGGCTCAAAACAGCTGTTGTTGAACGTTCTGAACTGGGCGGTATCTGCCTCAACTGGGGCTGTATTCCCACAAAGGCTCTTCTCAAAAGCGCTCAGGTATTCGAATACCTCAACCATGCAGCCGATTATGGCATCAAGGTAAGCGGCGGCGAAGCCGATTTCGGTGCGGTCATCAAACGCTCACGCGATGTAGCCGACGGAATGAGCAAAGGCATCCAGTTCCTTCTCAAGAAAAATAAAATTGATGTCATCAAAGGCTTCGGTACCGTGAAGCCCGGCAAAAAAGTGGATGTGAAGGACGATGCCGGAAAAACAACCACCTACGATGCCAAACACATACTCATTGCTGTAGGAGCCCGCTCCCGTCAGCTGCCTAACCTGCCACAGGACGGCAAAAAAATAATCGGCTACCGCGAAGCCATGAGCCTGCCGAAACAACCCAAGTCAATGGTGGTTGTGGGGTCCGGCGCCATCGGTGTTGAATTTGCTTATTTCTATGCCGCACTCGGA
>DASYGQ010000011.1:0-4837 GCA_035999585.1 Bacteroidia bacterium
CAGCCCATTGGCGTGTATGCCGATGAGATGAAACCCTTCACTAACCAGGAAATCGATCTTTTGCCAGGTGACCTGATCTACCTGTTCAGTGACGGCTATCCCGACCAGTTTGGGGGACCGAAAGGAAAAAAATTCCTTTACACCCGTTTCAAGGAATTGCTTGTCTCTGTCAGTAGCAGGAATATGAAGCAGCAATACTCCGATCTTGAACTCGCATTCTGGAACTGGAAAATGGACCAGGAGCAGGTGGATGATGTACTTGTAATCGGAATCCGGATCTGAACCGGAATTAATTCCAAAATCCTTTTATTGTCCTGTCATTCCGCATTCGCTTCCGGATTTTTAATCCGCTGGTTTCTTTATTGAGCGATTCAATCCAAGTATTCAACGAATACGAATCAACCCGGCATGGGGATGAATTAGTTTTGGTTTTAAACAATAAAAAAAACCAAACATGAAAAATCTGTATAAAATCATCCTCCCCGGAATAGCAGCTCTTGTATTATATTCATCCTGCAATTCACGCTCCGGCCTCGCGCTGACAAAGCGGCGATACAACAATGGTTACTATGTTGACCATGTAAATGCCAGACCGGCACCTGCTCCTGTGCAACATCCTCTGAACCCTGAAAACAACCCGGTGGCAACATCCGGCTTAAGCCGTGTGGATGTCACTCCGCCGATGGATGCTTCCCTGGCTTGTACGGAAGAAAATGCTTCCGCAGGTCAGACAAAGGCGATAGCCCTGAAATCGCATGTTGCGAAAAAGGAAAAACATGCAGCGGCTGAAACAAACAGCGTCATGACACGCACAATTGGCGTGCAACCTGTTGCGATGGATATGCTTCAGTCCTATGCGAAGAACCCCTTTCAGCTCAGGTATGCGCTTTCGAAAATGAAAAAGGCTGTGGTTGATGATGCTGCCGATGATGCCCGAAGCCTGCTCTGGATTATCATCGTGCTGATCCTGATCCTTTGGTTGATCGGTGTGATTGCCGGAGGCTTTGGTCTCGGTGAATTCATCCACATCCTGCTGATCATTGCACTGGTACTGTTTATACTGTGGCTACTCAGACTGCTCTGATCCCTTGCAGAACGTAATACGTTCAGAAGCCGCAGGCCCAAACAGGGCCGGCGGCTTCTTCTTTTCATTGCAATAATCCCATAATCAACGGCTTGTGCCTGTCCGAAAAACCCTGAGGCGGGGAGCAAGGGTTAAATTTAAGGGCAGAATATCCTTTATTTGCTAATTTTACCCCTCAATTAAAGGACCTGAAAATGTTAAGTACAAAATACCGGACACATACCTGCGGCGAATTAAATTTGAACGACAAAGGCAAGCAAGTAATCCTTTGCGGCTGGGTGCAGAAACTGAGAAAACTGGGGGGCATGACCTTCATTGATTTGCGGGACCGTTACGGAATTACCCAGCTTGTGATGGAAACCGATGAGAGCCAGGTAACAGGTGTTGAAGGCTTTTCCCGTGAGATGGTTTTGCGTGTGGAAGGAAGCGTGATTGAGCGTGAAAGCAAAAACGCAAAAATGCCAACAGGCGACATTGAAATCAAAGTTTCGAACCTTCAGGTTTTGAATAAATCCATTACCCCTCCATTTACAATTGAGGATGAGACCGACGGAGGCGATGAGCTGAGGATGAAATACCGTTACCTCGATCTGAGACGTAACGTCGTCAGGGCAAACCTGGAGCTTAGGCACCGCATGGCAATCGAGACCCGCAACTACCTCGATAAGAAACAATTTCTGGAGGTTGAGACACCGGTGCTGATCAAATCAACACCCGAAGGGGCGCGTGATTTTGTAGTTCCATCGCGCATGAACAGTGGTGAGTTTTACGCGCTGCCACAGTCGCCCCAGACATTCAAGCAACTGCTGATGGTGGCCGGTTTCGACCGCTATTATCAGATTGTGAAATGTTTCCGGGATGAAGACCTCCGTGCCGACCGTCAACCGGAGTTCACACAGATCGATTGTGAGATGGCGTTCGTGGAGCAGGAGGATATCCTGAACACGTTTGAAGGACTTATCTCTCATCTGTTCAGGACAATCAAAGGAATAGAAATTCCGGCTCTCAGCAGAATGACATTTGCCGATGCCATCAAATATTACGGTTCTGACAAACCCGATATCCGGTTTGAAATGAAGTTCGTGGAGTTGAATGAAGTGGTGAAAGGAAAAGGCTTTAAGGTATTCGATGATGCCGAACTTGTGGTTGGAGTATGTGCAAGCGGAGCAGCCGAATACACACGCAAGCAACTGGATGAACTTACCGAATTTGTGAAAAGGCCGCAAGTGGGTGCCAGCGGTATGGTATATGCGCGCATGAATGCAGATGGCAGCCTGAAATCATCGGTCGATAAATTTTTCAATGAAGATGAGCTGAAGAAATGGGCTCAGGCTTTCGGGGCCAAACCCGGAGATCTGATGCTTGTTCTGGCGGGTCCCGCAGGAAAGACACGCAAAGCTCTTTCCGAACTGCGACTGGAAATGGGAACACGGCTTGGGTTGAGAAGCAAAGACAAGTTCGCCTGTCACTGGGTGATTGACTTCCCCATGCTCGAATGGAATGATGAATCCAAGCGCTGGCATGCCATGCACCATCCCTTTACTTCTCCGAAACCCGAAGACATCGGCAGGCTGCAGTCGGATCCTGGCTCGGTGCGGGCCAATGCATACGATTTAGTGATCAACGGTGTGGAGATCGGAGGTGGTTCGATAAGGATACACAGCAAAGAGATCCAGGCATCGGTTTTTGAAATCCTTGGCTTTACGAAGGAAGATGCGCAGTACCAGTTTGGCTTTCTGATGAATGCATTTGAATATGGAGCGCCTCCACACGGGGGAATTGCCTTCGGTTTCGACCGTTTGTGCGCGTTGTTTGGAGGAGCTGATGTGATCCGCGATTTCATTGCCTTTCCAAAGAACAATGCGGGTCGTGATGTGATGATTGATTCACCTTCGCTGATCTCAGCGGAACAGTTAAAAGAGCTAGGCATTGAAATTAAATCGGTGAAATAAAGGTTTGTGACGTTGAAATGGATTTGGACCTATGCTTTTTGATCTATATTTGCATCATTGATTAGCACTTAAACTATAAATAACTAAAATGGAAAACGAAAAGAAAGAAGAAAAGAACAATAAAGGTCTCGTCATTATACTGGCCGTACTGCTGCTTGGCTCCGTCATCACCAATTTCATGCTGTGGCACAGCAAAAATGAAGTGGAAACGGTAATGCAAACCAAAGTTGACACACTGGTCATCAACAATACCAATCTGGAAGTGGATGTGAAATCCAAAGTAGCAGAGCTGGAAGTTTTCAAAGGCAAGAACGATTCACTGAATAAAGTGGTGGATGAAGGTGTCGTGAAAATCACTGCTATGGAAAATGAAATAGCCACTTTGAAAAAACAGGCTAAAGGAAATTCCGCCAAACGTAAAGAACTCGAAGCCAAAGTGGCCGAACTTAACCGTTTGACTGAAGAATACCTCGAGCGTATCGACCAATTGGTTACCCAGAATAAACTTCTGAAGAGCACCAACGATTCGCTGACAACCAACCTGACCAAAGCGAATGCTGACAAAATCGATCTGGAAGGCAAGGTAACCACTGCCTCTGTCCTGAAAACGGAATATGTCAAGGTTAAGCCCATGAAGAAAAAATTCATGAGTGATAAGCTCGAAGAAACATCAATGGCTAAAAAAGTCATCAAGTTTCAGGCATGCTTCAGCGTCATGGACAACAAGATTGCGCCAACCGGAAAGAAGACCCTGTACATGCGTATTGTTGCTCCTGACGGTAAAGTAATCGGAGGTCCTGCATCCAACTCAGGTAAGTTCAAAACTGCCAAAGGTGACGATGCTCAATACACCATCAGCAAGGAGATTGACTACAACGGTTCTAAAGTTGATCAGTGTCTTGAATATGATGAGGCTAACAAGAGCATGTTTGTTCCGGGAAATTATGTAGTGGAACTATATGTAGATGGTACTATGACATCAACAGTCGGTATCACTCTTAAATAAGAAAACCCTTGATTGAAAAATCCTCCTTTGCTTTTGCAGAGGAGGATTTTCTTTTTAGGATTGTGCAGCAGCCTATTTGCCTGTTTCCCTGAAGGAGTGAACTATGCGGTTGACATCGCCGGCATATCTCTCCTTGTCGGACGCCATCATCCAGATAAGCATTTTGTAAAAGCTACTGTCGCTCTCAATGCTGACCAGTTTATAATATACCGGGTTGTTGTTCATCTGACCCTTGAACTCAGATGAGTAAGCCGAATCCTTCCCAATCATAAACTTCATCGGTCTGGAAATGCCTGTGGAGTCAAATTTTTTGGCAGTGATGTGGTAATAGGTGGAGAGGTCATAATCGAGTCCATATTCTTTGAACTGAGTCTTTTTCTCATCAATCATCACGATGTAAAATTCCTTTTGTTCATTCTTGTATTGAAGTGAGGCATCGGCATAAAATGTGCCCGGCTCCAGGTACGGGGGCAGGCTGAGCGAATAAGTATTGTTGACGGTCACATGCGCCCATTTATCGTTGGTGCAGGCGCTGAACAGAAGTGCAATGGAAAGAATCGCGGGGATGTATCGCATGAGCGGGATTTGAAAACTAAGGTAGTAAAAACAGAGAAGCAACAAAGCATTTCTGCTTCGTTGCTTCCGGTCAACCTTCTCTTTGAAGGAGGAGTATAGGATTCTCAGTTCAGGTTAAAGTGTACCTCTTCTTTCCTGTTCGCGTTCAATAGCTTCAAAAAGAGCCTTGAAATTACCTTTTCCGAAAGAGTTGGCACCTTTGCGCTGAATGATCTCGAA
>DASYGQ010000013.1:0-7254 GCA_035999585.1 Bacteroidia bacterium
TGTGGAGAAGGTATTTGACAGCTGTCTTCATGAGGCCAGCAAAAATATCATAAAAAAGCGGAAGGGTGACATTGATTTTCGCTTAATTTCGTTTTCTAACCGAGCCGATTTTGGAAATAGTTGTGAATACCCGTCTACTGATAAAAAACAAACTCGATGGGATCGGGTGGTTCAGCTACGAAACACTGAAGCGCATTACACGCTCTCAGCCAGACCATCATTTTATTTTTCTTTTCGACCGTAACCCGGACGAGTCCATGATCTTTTCGGATAACATAACACCACTTGTTCTGGCACCCCAGGCCCGCCATCCGTTTCTTTTCTGGATCTGGTTTGAGCTTTCGGTTGCGGGTGTCTTGCGTGATCTCAAACCGGATCTTTTTCTGTCTCCCGATGGCTACCTGCCGCTTCAGGGAAGCACCAAAAAGCTGGCCGTCATTCACGATTTGAATTTTGCTCATTATCCGGAAGACCTCCCCTGGCTTGTCCGCAAATACTACAATCATTTTTTTCCAAAATTCGCCGCCCGTGCCGACCGCATCGCCACCGTTTCTGAGTTTTCAAAATCCGATCTTGAAAAAACTTACGGTATCTCTCCAGGTAAAATTGATGTTGTCGGGAATGGCGCCGATACCGCTTATCAGCCGCTTGGCACCGAAGAGCAACAGGCCATTCGTCAAACGTGGTCTGCCGGTTGTCTTTATTTTTTATTCGTGGGCTCCCTGCAGCCGCGTAAAAACATCAAACGACTTCTGGAAGCATTCGACGGTTTTAAAGATGCTCATTCAGGCTCACATAAGATGTTGATTGTCGGTCACCGCTACTGGTGGACAACACAACTGGAAGAATGCTTTCAAAACATGAAGTACAAGTCCGACGTGATTTTCACCGGTCGCCTGGCCCAGGAAGATCTGTACAAAGTGATGGGGGCGGCTTTTGCACTGACATACGTACCCTATTTCGAAGGATTCGGCATCCCTCTTCTCGAAGCGATGGCCTGTGACATACCCGTCATCTGTGCCGGAACTACTTCTCTTCCGGAAGTGGCGGGAGATGCGGCGCTGCTGGCAGACCCTTTCTCCATCGAATCCATCCGTGACTGTATGTTGCAGTTGGCAAAGGATCCGACCATTGGCGAGCGCCTGGTAAAAGCGGGCCGGATCAGAAGGAACCATTTCTCATGGGACAGGACAGCTGCCCTTCTCTGGGATTCCATGGAAAAGACGATGAAAATGCATGGTTGAAATCTGACTCATAAAAAGATCAACTCCTTTTCCATTATTTACACGATCCTTCGTACTTTTCAGTGTTCATTCATTCAGTACCCTTGAAACTCAAAAGTTATTTTCAAAAAATCTTTGTTGAAGCCGGTTGCGATGAAGCCGGGAGGGGTTGTCTGGCAGGCCCTGTATATGCCGCAGCTGTTATTCTCCCCAAAAAATTCAAACACCCTTTCCTCAACGATTCCAAACAACTTAGTGAAAAGGACCGGAAAGAACTCCGACCGATGATCGAACAGGAAGCACTTGCATGGAGCGTTGCCAGAGTAGAGGCTTTCGAAATCGACGAAATCAATATTCTGAATGCCTCTTTTCTTGCCATGCACAGGGCTATTGCAACACTCGTTCAGGTTCCCGAACTACTCCTGATCGATGGCAACCGTTTTAACAAATATCCTTCCATCCCGCATCAATGCATCATCGAAGGAGATGCAAAATATCTCAGCATTGCAGCTGCTTCTGTTCTCGCAAAGACCTACCGGGACGATTACATGGAAAGCCTGCATGAGGTATTTCCTCATTACGGCTGGAGCAGCAACAAAGGATATGGGACCCGCAAGCACCGCGATGCCATACGCCAGCATGGATCCTGCGATCACCACCGCCAAAGCTTTACCCTCCTCCCGCCTCAGCTGGAAATGGATTTTGAAGCTTGCCGGGAATCTGCCTGAATGCCCTTCCTCCGCAATCAATTCTTCAAAACATCCTTCCTAATCTCTTTCTAACTTGGTTTTAATGTCTTTTTCCAGGAAAACGTGACCTCAAAAAGCGCTGTTTCTTCGACGAATGTCCTTTCCTGACCTGTTTCCTTCGCTTTCCTGCACCCCAACGAATCCGGGATATAAATGATTTTATAAAGCAGGCCGGTAAATAATTTCTACACTTAATGTGTTAAGTTTGGGTTATCCTTAAGTTAAGTATCGTTACAAACACCAAATCCTTTTTTATGAAGAAGACGTTAATCGTGCTGGCTTGCGTTTCATTTCTTTTCTGCACCGCAAAGGCTCAGGCAGTAAAAATTCTTTTTGATGGAGCGCATGCTGAAACATGCAGTAATTCCGACTGGATACCGGATGCTGATTTAGATGACCTTAGTTTCACAGGCGGACCTGCCTCCTGCTGCAGCGGAACCAAATCGGATCCGCAACGATATCCTACTCCGGCACAATCCGGCATCACAGCTTCCACTGCAGAAACTTACTGGAAAGGCGGACTTTCAGCATGGGGTGTGGATTGCGCCAAGCATGGTTACCAGGTGGAGACCCTGCCATACAATGGTTCTTTCACGTATGGAAATTCCTCCAACGCTCAGGATTTGTCAAATTACAACGTACTGGTTATCGACGAACCCAATATTAAGTTCACTACTGCCGAAAAAACAGCCATCATGAGTTGGGTTCAGGCAGGAGGAGGACTCTTCATGATTTCCGACCATACCGGATCCGACCGCAATGGCGATGGCTGGGATTCACCCATGATCTGGAATGATTTGCTGACAACCAATAGCCTCAACTCAAACAATCCTTTTGGTATTTCATTCGACCTTGCCAACTTTTCAGAAACGACCTCCAATGTTGCAAACATACCGGGCGACTCCTGTCTGCATGGCCCTATGGGCAATGTCACCCAGGCCAAATGGAGCAATGGCACTTCCATGACACTCGATCCAACCAAAAACCCATCCGTTAAAGGCGTAGTATACCAGACAGCGGGAACAGCAGGAGGAAACACAATGGTTATGTTTGCCCATTCCCGGTTTGGGAAAGGAAAAGTGGCAGCCATGGGTGACAGTTCTCCTCCTGATGACGGAACCGGCAACACCAGCTGCTCTTTATACAACGGTTACTTCACCGATGCAGCCGGCAACCATCAGCTTTTGATTATGAATGCAACCATCTGGCTGGCAACAAAACCCTTGGCGACAGGCATGACCCCTATTTCTTCGGCCATACAGGATGTATCTTTCTTTCCAAATCCTGCCGGTGAAACTGCCAACATCCGCTTCCGGCTTGAAAGTCCGGAGCATTTGATTATCACCATCTGTGACCTGGTGGGGCGGGACCTCAAAAAAATTGAGGACGAAAACAGGATGGCCGGTGAAAACGGGTTCACTTTCAGCACGGCTGATTTGCCTCCAGGAGCTTATTTTTACCGCATAGCCGGAGAAACAGGAACCCACATCGGTAAATTCATGGTTTCGGCGCATTAAGCTATTCACAATCTGTTCTTGAAAATTTCAAAGGCCGGGGAATCCCGGCCTTTTTTTATTGTGTAATTTCACATGGAAAGTTTTTAAGCTTCCTTATGATCAGAAAAGTATTTATTCCTGTTCTTGCCTGCCTGCTGATCATCGTTTGCGTTTTCTTTTTCTTTCATCTCCGAACAATTCAGGATCCCCGGAGCAATGTGCTTACTGCAATTCCTGCCGATGCTTTATATATCCTCGAAGCACGACAGGCTCATACGCTCTTCAAACGGATTGATGAATCCAATATCATGTGGGAAGACCTCATGGAAACCGAATCCTTTTATCAGCTCCGCCGAGACGCACGTTTTCTGGATTCGCTGCTTTCTTCCCAAAAAGAGATTTCCGAAGTACTCAACAACAATCCTCTATTTATTTCTGTTCATCCCAACGGAACTTCCCCGGAATTTCTGTTTGCCTGTTCTTTGCCGGCAAAAGAAATGCGTGACAAGCTGGAACAATTTATCCAGGCACGTTTTTCCATTCAACACCTGCATGACAATCTGACCAGTATCAGTACCAGCAGGAAAGAAGTTTGTTTTTATGCTTTCAGCAAAGACCTCGTCCTTTTTTCCCCTTCGGAAGATCTTCTTCGCCGTGCAAAAAAACAAAGTCTTGCAGCCACATCCCTTATAGATGTCCCGGGTTTCAAAGCAGTGACAGCAACAGCCAAATCGTCCCGTTTCGACTTAAGGCTTTTTGTAAACTATGCCTCTTTACCCCTCTTATTAAAACCTTATCTGAACAAAACAAGTTCAAGCTTTCTGTCCTCCCAGGGAAGCTTTGCCGGATGGGCCGAGATGGATGCCGAAATACGACCAAAATCCATGCTGATGAATGGATTCTGCTCTGCTTTACCCGACTCCAGCTATCTCGGTCTTTTTCAGGGCCAGGAGGCCCAGCCCCCCGAAGCCCTCAGTATCATGCCTTCCAACACAGCCAGCTTTTTGTATTTCGGGTTCAGCGACTTCCGCACCTTTTTTCAAAATTATTCCAAAGTAAGGCCGGCTGCTTTGAGCCATCGGCTCGATTCTCTGAATAAAAGATACGATACCGATCTGTCAGCTGAATTTTGCTCCTGGACTGAATACGAAGCCGTCAGCTTACTTACCGAAGCCGGACCAGAAATTACAGATCACTCGGATTGCAGCTTTGTTATCCTCCGGTCCAACAATATCACAGACGCAGTCAAAACCCTTAATCAGTTGGCAGCTCTTGCCGCAAAACGAGACTCGGTTAAAAATGACACAACAAAATCCGGCACACACCTGATCCGTCAAATTTCCATCCGGGGCTTCCTGCCCGCTTTGCTTGGGAAGCAATTCAATCTTGACAAGACCTGTTATGCCGTTTCCGGCAATTATATCATTTTTGGAAACAGCACCGGAGCTCTTCTGAATTATTTCAGGTATACAGACAATGACCACACCCTGAACAAAGACAGTCACTACAACGAATTTGCGTCTAATCTGGCTTCCAAATGCAATGTTTACATGTATACGAATATTGCAAGGTCCCGGCTTTTTTACCAGGGAATGACTTCCTCATCTCTTTCGGCCTCACTCGCTCAAAAAAACGATCTCCTCATCCGGTTTGAAGCGCTGGGTGTGCAGTTCAGCTCATCCGGAAACTTGTTTTACAATACAGCCTATCTCGAAGAAAACCCCATTTACAAAAAAGAAACAGCCTCACTCTGGGAAACAAAACTGGACACCAGTTTCAGTTCTGGTCCACAACTGCTGCTGAATCATACTTCCAGTACACGCGACATATTTGTGCAGGATGATGCCAACCGCATTTACCTCATCAGCAATACAGGAAAAATACTCTGGTCAAGACAGCTGGGCGAAAAACTGATCAGCCCCGTCAGTCAGGTTGACGCTTTCAAAAACCGGAAACTGCAAATGCTTTTCAACACCCGAACGAAAATCTATCTGGTCGACAGAAACGGAAAAGATGTGGAAGGGTTTCCTCTTTTGCTCCCATCTCCTGCCACCAATCCTCTGACTCTTGCCGATTATCAGAAAAATTACGACTATCGCATCCTGCTTGCATGCGCAGACAGAAGCATACACAACTATACGATAAGAGGAAAACCTGTCGATGGATGGAGAGCTGAAAAAACAGCTGATACATTAGTGGCCCCATTGTATGTATGCACCAATTCCGGAAAGGATCTGATTATTGGCGCTGATATCAAGGGGGCTATATATATCCTCGACAGACATGGCGAGAAACGCTTCAACCTTCCCGGTCATTTGCCCTCCCCGCTTTCCCGCTTCTGGGTTGAACCTGGAAAAGACCAAGCCCACCTCTGCCTGATTGCTTCCGACACGCTTGGAAATATTACCAGGATGAGCCTGGGCGGAAAAACGGAGCATCTCAGCTTCAAGGAATTTGGAAAAAAGCCCGGCTTCCTGTATGCCGATCTTAACAATGATCAGATCCCTGAATATATTTTCCTCAGCGCTCAGGAACTAAGTGCTTTTACATCGGACAAATCACTGTTGTTCAGTTATGCCTTCAATGACACCGTAATTCAAGAACCCTTCTTTTTTTCGGAAACTGACCATCATGGAAGAGTGGGTATTGTCTCGGAAAAAAACGGGGAAATATATCTGTTGAATGAGAGCGGTTTAATGCCCGAAGGTTTTCCTTTACGCGGAACCAGGCCCTTCAGCATCGGTGATGCCAATGGAGACGGCCGCATATTGCTGGTGACCGGAGAAGGGAAAAATATTTATGCCTATTCCATTCCATAAATGCTATTTTTTAGTCATATTTGTTATACTTCAATCCTCTCCCATGAAACACAAATCTTTTCGCGTTCTTCTCATTCTTTGCCTCTTAACTGCCGGAATGAGGGCACAGGATTTCCTGGGATATTCCATCAGTAATTATGCAGGAATCACCGGAGCAAGCCTGAATCCGGCATCGATAGCCGACAGCCGTTTCCGTTTTGACATGGAGCTCGCCGGGCTTGATTTCAATATGGGCAATAATTTTATCGGTCTTTCGAAAGCTGCCATTACCCACAATTCTTATTTCAACGACCCAAACTTCAATCAAAAATACCTGACCGAAGGCCCGAACTCCGATCCCAAAGATGTTTATGCGAGGCTGAATCTTCATCTCCCCTCTTTCATGGTACGGATAAACCCAAAAAATTCAATCGGGTTTTCATGGCGTGTCAGGGCTTATTTCAATATGAGCGGCCTGGATCCTGAACCGGCCAATACGCTTTACCGCGTATCCTTACAAAAAGACAGTTTTAACTACCAAACCCCGCACGACAACCGCCAGCTTAATATGCAATACATGGCCTGGGCTGAGTATGGGCTAACTTTTGCGCATGTCTTTATGAACAAGGACGTGCATTTCTTAAAAGCCGGCGTCACTCTCAAAGTACTGCAGGATCACGGTTCCGCTTATCTACAAATCAGAGATGCGCATTACCGTTTGAGCATCAAAGATACATTCGCATACGCAGCCGCAAATATCAACTACGGGCATTCCAATGATTTCAGTTCGTTCGGGACCAATTTCGGGCTTGGAGGAGATATTGGAGTTGTTTATGAATACCGTCCCGATTATGACAAATACAAATACGACATGGACGGTCAGACAAACCTGGACATGCGCTGGAAAAACAAATACAAATTCCGGATCGGTCTTTCCATAGTCGATCTGGGAGGCATTCGTTTTAAAAACAATTCAGCCAGCGGTGAC
>DASYGQ010000018.1:0-4314 GCA_035999585.1 Bacteroidia bacterium
CCGTATTCTGTTGGAACCAGAACTCCCATCAGGCCCAGTTCTCCCAGCTTCTTGAAGACTTCAACAGGAAATGTCTGCTTCTCATCCCACTCCATCATTTTAGGCCGGATATGCTCTTCCCCGAACTTTCGGATCATGTCAGCAATCATCTGCTGGTTCTCGTTGTAACTGAAATTCATCTGATGAAGGTATTAAAGTTAATAATGTATAAGGCTGTGGATTGTGCTTGAATAGGCCGTAATGCGATCCCTGCCATGCAGAAAATCAAGTTCAACCAGAAAAGAAAAACCGGCTACTTCCCCACCCTGCATTTTCACCAATTCGGCGGCGGCGCAAACCGTTCCGCCCGTAGCCAGCAGATCATCGTGCAAAAGTACTTTCCAGCCTTTGCGCACGGAACCTGTATGCATCTCTATTTTAGCGGTCCCGTATTCGAGCGCATATTCTTTGGAGATGACTTCTCCCGGCAATTTTCCTGCCTTGCGGATCAACAAAAAGGGTTTCGATAATTTTTGCGCGAGCAACATGCCGAAAAGAAAACCGCGGCTCTCAATCCCGGCAATGGCATCAATCTGCTGATGCCCCAGCATTTTCACAAATTCATCCGTTACCTGATTGCAAAGCACAGGATTTTCAAGGATCGGCGTAATGTCTTTGAATACAATTCCCGGTTTGGGAAAATCATGTACATCACGAATGGTACTTTTCAGGGATTGAGTCAGCATTTTTGGAGTTCGAGACGGCAAATATAATTAATGCCCGCTCAGCAACACCATTAAAATAGGAAGAATCTATCAACCAGAAAACCGGACTAAAGCCTGATATAAGGAGCAATCCGCCTGAACAAAGCGCTGTCCATCAGCTGTAAACCCCGCAATTCCTCCGCTGAATGAAACATGCCATGCTGCTTCCGGTATGCAACCATCAGTTTGGCCAGGCTCCAATTGAAGTACGGGTGCTTTTTCAGCTCCTCCGCCGAAGCAGAATTAATATTGATTCCCTTTATCTTTTCCGTGTCTATCAGGAACCTGCCCTCCAGGCATTTCAATCTTTCTTCATCAAAACCGTATACTTCCATCAATTGCCGCTCCGAAACAAAACCACCCAAGCGGCTGCGGTAAATCACAATGCGCCTCGCAAAAGAAGGCCCGATGCAGGGCAGTGAAACCAGACTGGTTGAATCTGCTGTATTCAACTCAACCTGCTCTTTTGCCGGTGCTTTCGGAGAAGGCGTGAAGTTGTGTTCGTTTCGGCTCGCAAAGACCGGCTGCAGCTCCCCTGACGTATCGGGAGGAATACGAACAAAAGGTTCAAGCTTTGCATATTGCGCGGAGCTTAACCCATAGATCTTTTTCAAATCCTCTTTTTTTCTGAACACCCCCCCTTTCGATACATAATGACTTAATGTGCGGGCAAGTTTTTCCGGCATCCCCAGCCTGATCCATTCTCTTTCCCCAATCCGGTTCGGATCAAAATAAAAGTAGTTAACCACTTCATCACGTGTTTCATTGGCTCCTCTTTGCCCGGAAATTTCATGCGGGCTATCCTCGCCGATTGTATCCTTCTGCCCGATTGCAGCATCCCATTTCCTGACCTCCAGGCCTTTTTCATTGGTATCTGCCCCGTCTTTTTTCAAGTATACCAAAAAGGTAAGAAGAACAGCCAGCAGAAAAAGAAGGACCGCGATTCCGTTTCTTTCTTTTTTATTGAATGAAAAATAATCGCGCAGAAATTGCTTCATCATATTCGACGCAGAATTAGTGCGGACATGTGCAAAAAGCAAATCAGAATGTGTTTGACTTTTTTGTTTCGGAAGGGATCAGGAGATTTCTCCTGCCGCTGGTTTTACCAGGAAATAAACCGGAATTCCAAGCATCACGATAAGCAGACCAATACCTGTATTTCGGAATTCAAAGATTAGCAGATCCACACAAATGGCTGTGGTTACCAACAGATAGATAGCGGGAATGACAGGATATCCGAAAGCTTTGTAAGGCCGCTCCGTATCAGGTTCCTTCTTCCGAAGGATGAATATACCGGCAATCGTGAGTATGTAAAACAAAAGTGAAGCAAAGGTGGAATAGGTCAGCAAATCACTGTATTTACCGGACAGACACAACACACAGGCCCAGGCACATTGGATCCACAAAGCAAAGGAAGGGACCTGCTGCTTGTTCAGCGTTCCGGCCTTTTTGAAAAACAAACCGTCTTTTGACATGGCATAAAACAACCGTGCTCCGGCCAGAATGACGCCGTTCATACATCCGAACGTGGATATCATGATCAGGGCTGCCATCACAAATGAACCTGTGTCACCGAAAATAACGGATGCCGCTGCAGCTCCCACCCTGTCTTTGGAAGCGAACTGAATTCCCTGGCCGATTACGGTGGCAGAGGCCGGATCGCCTTTCAGCGGGAGCAATGCCAGATAAGCGAGATTGGCCAAAATATAAACGAGTGTAACAATCGTGGTTCCCAGAAAAAGACTTCGTGGTATATTCCGGCGCGGGTCTTTGATTTCAGCTGCAATAAATGTGACGTTATTCCAGGCATCGCTCGAAAAAAGAGAATTGATGATCGTGGCACCCATCACTCCAACCAATGCAATACCGGTAATCGGGTTTGTCACCCACTTGCCGCTTTGCTCATTGAACCAGGTATGTGATGCATCCCAGAGATGGTGAAAATTATCGGCCAGTGTGCCGCTTTTCAAACCAATGGCCAGGCCCAATACGATAAGAGCAAAGAGTGCAAAAAGTTTGGCCGATGTAAAGACCAGCTGTATCAGCTTCCCGCTTCTTACCCCCCGGTTATTTACATATGTAAGTCCGAGGATACAAACAATTGCCAATACCTGACGATAAGTAAAATCAGAGGATCCCAGTTTCAGAATAATAGTATTCAGAACAGGAAAGAACACAGCTGTATAATTGGCAAACACCACAGCGACGGCAGCAATCACACCCGTTTGAATGACCATGAAAACCGTCCACCCATACAAAAAAGCAAGCAGTGGATTGTAAGCACGGCGAATGTATATATACTGCCCTCCCGCGTTTGGCATCATTCCGGCAAGCTCACCGTAGCTAAGCGCCGCTGAAATCGTGATCAGTCCGGTAATAATCCAGAGCAGTAATAAATAACCGGTTGCTCCCACATCGCGGGCCATGAATGTGCTCACTACAAAAATACCCGATCCAATCATGGAACCGGCTACAATGCTGGTGGCATCCAGTAATCCGAGTGTACGTTTAATGGGAGTTTCTTCGCTCACAGATTTTGAAATAGAAAGCCGTCCCGTTTTCACCGGGACGGCTGGCCGGAATACCGGTTTTTTTTATTGTGGAATATTCAGTTTGCTTCTTTTCTGACTGTAAGTAAAATAAATCACCAGACCAAAAAGCATCCAGATCAGCGCACTGAGCTGAGTATTGGTTGGCAAAGAAATAATCATGGCAAAGCAAATCAAAATGCCCAGTATCGGAAACAGCGGAACAAATGGCGTGCGGAAAGGTCTTGGATGATCCGGATCGGTTTTGCGCATGATGATCACACCGGCACAAACCAGCATGAAGGCAAAGAGAGTGCCGATGCTTGTCAGGTCACCGGCCACGCTTCCGGGAATGAAAGCTGCGAAGCTTCCCACAAATACGAAGAGTATCCAGTTTGCTTTGTAGGGTGTACGGAATTTCGGATGCAGTTCGGAAAACACTTTCGGAAGCAGACCATCATTCGCCATCGAAAAGAACACACGACTCTGGCCCATGAGCATAACAAGTATCACAGAGGAGAATCCGGCAAGGATGGCCAGGGTAACCATATTGGGCATCCAGCTTGCATATTTTGTCATATAAGTTTTAATCGCGTAGGCTACAGAAGCTTCTTTTCCTTTTGCCGGATCGGCAAATTCCTGCCAGTTGGCTATGCCTGTGAGCACATAGGAGAACAATACATAGAGCAGCGTACAAACGACAAGGGATCCGAGAATACCGATGGGCATATCCCGTTTCGGATTTTTGGCTTCCTGAGCCGCTGTGGATACGGCATCAAATCCGATGAAGGCAAAGAATACGATAGCGGCTCCGCCAAGTACACCTCCCCATCCATGTTGGAACATACCTCCGTGACCGGTAGCATCAGCAGGAATAAAATAAGGCATGTGATTGGCAGGCTTCATATACTGCCAACCGAGGAAAATAAATAACAGAACGATCGCCACTTTCAGGAATACAATAATGGCATTCACAAAAGCTGATTCCTGGGTTCCTTTAATCAGAAGGAGGGTCAGAGCAAGCAAAATGCCGAGTGCAGGCA
>DASYGQ010000045.1:0-10845 GCA_035999585.1 Bacteroidia bacterium
TGAAATTGCTGTTAAAAATATGCTTAAGCTGGCCAAAGATGTGGCCGAAGCAAAGCTCCACGAAAAGATCAAACAGGCCTTTCAATGACAAAAATCACTGCAGCCATTACAGGTGTCGCAGGCTATCTGCCTGAATACGTGCTCACAAACAAGGAGCTCGAAAAAATGGTGGATACAACTGACGAATGGATCCAGACAAGGACCGGCATTAAAGAACGCCGTATCCTCAAAGGCGAAGGCCAGGGAACTTCCGTTATGTGTGTGGAAGCCGTTCAGCTCCTGCTTAAAAAGAAAAACATTTCCCCGCTTGATATTGATATGATCATTGTAGGCACGGTTACGCCCGACTATGAATTCCCATCCACATCGAACATCGTTTGCGACAAGGTAGGGGCAAAAAATGCCTGGGGCTATGATTTGAGCGCCGCCTGCTCCGGATTTCTTTATGCTCTTGCAACAGGGGCACAGTTTATCGAAACAGGCCGGTACAAAAAAGTGATTGTGGTGGGAGCCGACAAAATGTCGTCGATTATCGATTATACTGACCGGTCTACATGCATTATCTTTGGCGATGGAGCAGGAGCTGTTCTGCTGGAACCCAATACCGAAGGAATGGGCATGCAGGATTTCATCCTGAGATGTGATGGAGCAGGAATTAAGCATCTCTTTATGAAAGCAGGTGGTTCGGCTTATCCATCCAACCGGGAAACCGTTGAACGCCGTGAACACTATGTTTATCAGGAAGGACAAGCTGTTTTTAAACATGCAGTGAAAGGTATGGCAGATGTATCTGCCGAGTTGCTTGAAAAAAACAAATTAACCGGCAATGATATCCAGTGGCTTGTCGCACACCAGGCCAACAAGCGTATTATCGATGCTACTGCTGAGCGCATTCAGTTAGGCCCTGAAAAGGTGATGATGAACATTGAACGCTATGGAAATACCACTGCAGGAACAATTCCTCTGTTGCTGTGGGATTATGAAAAAGTACTTAAGAAAGGCGATAACCTTGTGATCTCCGCATTTGGCGGTGGTTTTACCTGGGGCGCCATCTATTTAAAATGGGCATACAATTCCTGATAGAACAGCATCAGGATGTTATCAAACACTTCTATTAACTAAATATCTAAAAAAATGAAGTTAACCGAAATTCAGGATCTTATCAAGTTCGTAGCAAAGTCGGGTGTCAGTGAAGTGGAATTGCAGGATAAAGATTTCAAGATCATTATCAAAACGGGAAATCAAAAAGGAAAAGCGCCTGAAACAGTTATGGTTCCTGCGCCAATGCAACAAATGCCGGCTCAGATAATGCAGCAGGCATCATCCCAGCCTGCATCTGAACAGAAAGCTCCCGATGTAAAGAAGCCGGCGGGGGGCAATGACGAATCAAAATACGTAACAATCAAATCACCAATGATTGGAACCTTCTACCGCCAGTCAGGGCCCGATAAACCCGTCTTCGCCAATGTAGGAGATGAAATCAAACCCGGAAAAGTAATATGCATCATTGAAGCCATGAAATTATTCAACGAGATCGAGTCCGATATCCAGGGCCGGATCGTGAAAGTGCTCGTTGATGATGCAACGCCTGTTGAATATGATCAGCCACTGTTTCTCGTTGAGCCTGCCTGAGTAGAGAAAGCCGTTTCTTCTCCTTTTCAAAAAGAAAGAAACAAATAGATCTCATCAGGGCAATAAGCGAAAGAATCAGCAGAGGTATAACCTAAATTACAGGGCATGTTTAAAAAAATACTTATAGCGAACCGGGGTGAGATTGCCTTACGCATTATCCGTACCTGCCGGGAAATGGGAATCAAAACAGTAGCCGTTTACTCAACAGCTGATAAAGACTCCCTTCATGTCAAGTTTGCCGACGAGGCCGTTTGCATTGGTCCCCCTCCCAGCAAGGATTCTTACCTGAATATCCCAAACATTATTGCAGCGGCTGAAATTACGAATGCGGATGCCATACATCCGGGCTACGGATTTCTTTCTGAGAATTCCAAGTTTTCCCGCATCTGCCAAAAGCATAAAATTAAATTCATTGGCGCCACTCCTGAACAGATTGATGCCATGGGCGACAAATCCAACGCCAAAGATACAATGAAGCGTGCGGAGGTTCCCTGCGTTCCGGGTTCTCCCGGTCTGCTCGAAAATGCAGAACAGGCTAAGGGCATTGCTGCGGAGGTCGGGTATCCCGTAATCATCAAGGCAACCGCCGGTGGCGGAGGTAAGGGCATGCGCATTGTCTGGAAAGAATCAGAACTCGTGGAGCATTTTGAATCTGCCAGCAAGGAAGCGGAAGCTTCTTTCGGAAACGGAGCCATGTACATGGAGAAATACATTGAAGAACCCCGCCACATTGAAATTCAGATTGCAGGAGATCAATACGGTAAAGTTTGCCATCTGAGCGAGCGGGATTGTTCCATTCAGCGTCGTCACCAAAAGCTGATGGAAGAAACACCCTCTCCGTTCATGACACCTGAATTGCGTGAAAAAATGGGGGAGGCTGCTATCAAAGCCGGACTTGCCGTTGCCTATGAAGGCGTTGGTACAGTTGAATTTCTCGTTGATAAGCACCGCAATTTTTATTTCATGGAAATGAATACTCGTATTCAGGTGGAACACCCGATTACCGAAGAGGTGATTGATTACGATCTGATCCGTGAACAAATTCTTATAGCCGCCGGAGTTCCCATCTCGGGAAAAAATTACTATCCTCAGCTACATGCCATTGAATGCCGTATCAATGCCGAGGATCCTTTCAACGGATTCCGTCCGTCACCCGGACGTATCACAACGCTTCATACCCCAGGCGGTCATGGTGTCCGGATTGATTCGCATATTTATGCCGGATATACGATTCCGCCGAATTACGATTCCATGGTTGCCAAACTGATTACCATGGCTCAGACCCGCGAGGAAGCCATCATGAAAATGAGCAGGGCATTGAGTGAGTTTGTTATTGAAGGAGTTAAGACAACCATTCCTTTCCATCAGCGCCTGATGAAAGACGAAAAATTCCTGCGCGGTGATTATACCACCAAGTTTATGGAGACATTCGACCTGAAGGAATAAGAGGACAATTTTTATTAAGCTTGAAGGGAGGATGTATTTTTGCATCCTCCTTCTTTTTTTTGAGCCACCTTAATCAAGATTCAGAAATACCGTAAATCAAAGGCCCCATGAAGAGTAAAAATGCAATTGGTTTATGTTTCATTTCATTCTTGTGCATGGCGTGCACGGTATCTTCCCAAAATGATGTGTCAAGGGTGGGGGGCGAGATTTCAGTCTTTGAGAAAATCATGGACGGGGTTCGGGATTATAAGCCTGATACAAGCGCTGTGCCACTGGACAAGATGACCCGTAAAATCATTCAATTGCGAAAACTGAGAGGAGGTTTCAATATCAATGAGGTGATTTTGTTTAAACTGGAGGAGAGCCGGCAGAAAAAGGAAATCGGGGAAGATGAATTTAATCGGTTAAATCTTTTTTATACTTCCGGAAATGGAAAGCGCTGGGTCGACAATGCAGTAATTCATATTTACCGTAATCAGTACACCAACAGAGAACTCAGGCAAATGGTGAGGTTTTATAAAACTGCGGGTGGAAGGAAAATGGCCGAAAAATTTCCCGTTGTTCTGCTGGAGTCAGCGGCTGCCGCTGAAGAAGTGAAGCAGATATACCACAAGCAGAACAAAGAGAAATAAGACAGGTTATATAAACACCGAGTCTGCTGATTACACGAATAAAAAACCCGATCCCATCGGTTTGTGTGATTCGATGAGATACGGGCCGAACGCAGCCCTGTCAGGCTTGGTTCTAACTAGACAACAAAACAAATGTATTTTCTCAAATCTCGACTTCCAAATCAAATCGAGATTCAAAACAAGGTTTCGGAAGGAGGCAAATGTTGGGAAAAAGGAATGAAAGATTCTCTCAGGATCTGGATACGTTTATCTGAACAGTGAAGAAGGAATAATCTTTGCCAAGCGGTGTGATTTGAAAATCAACGGTGCTTTCGCTCTTGATGCGCATATCCACAAATCCTATACCTGGCTTGCCGGCAGGCCGTATTTTTTCAGTCAATGCTTCAGCCTGGCGCATCTCCAGCATCTGTTTGTTCATGCTGTTCACATCTTCAATGTGTTTTTTAAGAATGCCCGTTTTGCTATTGAGTACAAGGTTGCTGGAAGTAAGGACATAAACCCCGTCTTTTTCACCGATCAGAAACATACCTGTTTTGCCTTCTTTGCTGCTTTCCGGGTCATCAGCATGTTGGTATACATTCTGAAGAAGTTCAACAACAACATTGAATATTTTATTCCGGAGCAGATAATCATTCTGATCCTGAATGCTTGCTTCTGTCATGGCAAGGATGCCCTTTACAATTTCTTGTGTAAAATCACCACTGTATATCAGGCTCAGGTTATTGCTGATCATGAGCTGATGCATTTTTTTAGAGGCAATCAGATTATTGTTCGCAAGTTTTGTTTCCGGATTATCGCTTGAAATTTTTAACTGGAAATAAAAATAGGAAATAGCATCGTTGATGTCTGAAAAATCAAAAGCGAGCTTATTGCCCGATCTGCGTGCCATCTCCACCAGCCCAAGTCCAGCTCCTCCTTTTTCCGAGAAAGCTCCCTGGGTGAGAATTTCGTTCGAATAGGTTTTGAGAGCATCCTTATCCAGACTGTTCACATGTTCAAGCTTATCTCTCAGGGAAGCAATCTCTTTCTTATCAATTGAATTTGCGGAGGTCAGATAGTAGTCCTTCTGAATCGATTGAATAATAAAAAAGCTGGAAGCGGAGCACTGGGGATCAGGAATCACTTCACTGTGTCTCGCCACATTTTGCAGAGACTCAACCATCACGAAATAAAGTTTCTTTTTGACCTTGGTTGATTCGGAATGAGAATCTACAGCAGCTTCAGCAAAAGAAAGTATACGATCAGTCAGCGCTTGTGAAAAGTCGCCGTTGTAAACATAACTGAAATCAGACTGCTTCAGGAGACAGTGGAGATCGTATACGAAGCCTAGGTTCACAAAAAGAATTATGGTTATCCAAAAATAGAATATTTTTCGGAAGAAGAAAATTTTAGGTGAAAATACATCAGAAGGACTGTTTGCCTGAAATTCAATGAATTCGAAATATTTCTCCTGAATAAATGCGGATAGAATAAAGCAAGGGATTGCATGGTCCCCCCGGCCACTGAAGAGTCTGGAATGAGAGACTCTCGAAAACAGGAAAAGCAGAGAACGGGTTCAGGCTGTGATTTTTTTACCCGAACGAAGCAACTCAAGGGCGGTGTTCAATATGGCGGTTTCATCGTAACCGCATTCGGCATACAATTCATTTTGCTCGCCATGTTCAATGACCTGGTCGGGAATACCCAGGCGCTTGAGACGGGCTGAGTAGCCATTGTCGGCCATGAATTCAAGCACAGCACTTCCCATTCCACCCATGATACAGCCGTCTTCCACTGTGATCACTTTATCGTATTTGGAGAATACTTCATGAAGAAGGGTTTCGTCCAGTGGCTTGACAAACCGCATATCGTAAAGTGCGGCGCTGACCCCCTGCTTTTCAAGAGTCTTGCAGGCATTGAAAGCAACGTTGCCAATATGACCGATACTCAGAATAGCGACATCTTTCCCTTCTCTCAGCTTCCGGCCTTTGCCGATAATAATTTCAGTGAAAGGTTTTTTCCAATCTGCCATGACTCCATTACCACGGGGATAACGGATGGAGAACGGGGATGAATTTTTATCCAGCTGTGCTGTAAACATTAAGTTTCTCAACTCTTCTTCATTCATCGGTGCAGACACCACCATATTGGGTATGCAACGGAAAAAAGCAAGATCGTATGCACCGTGATGAGTAGGGCCATCCGCTCCGGCCAATCCGCCCCGATCAAGACAAAAGATGACGTGCAGATTCTGAAGGGCAACGTCATGAATCACCTGATCATATGCACGCTGCATAAAGGAAGAATAAATATTGCAAAAAGGAATCAATCCCTGTGTGGCTAATCCTGCTGAAAAAGTGACCGCATGCTGTTCGGCTATCCCCACATCAAAAGCCCTGTCCGGCATGGCTTTCATCATGATGTTGAGTGAGCATCCAGTTGGCATGGCAGGGGTAATACCCATGATTTTAGGATTTTTTTCAGCCAGCTCAACGATGGTATGTCCGAATACATCCTGATATTTAGGAGGCTGGGGTTCTTTGGGAACCACCTTTATAATTTCACCTGTTTCCTTGTTAAAAAGACCGGGAGAGTGCCATACCGTCTGATTGCCTTCTTCCGAAAACTTATATCCCTTGCCTTTCTGAGTAAGACAGTGGAGGATCTTTGGCCCCGGAATGTCTTTCATGTCCTCCAGCACCTTTTTCATCCGAATTACATCATGTCCGTCTACAGGTCCGAAATACCGGAATTTAAGGGACTCGAAAAGATTGCTCTGCTTGAGCAATGTGGTCTTGATACCATTCTCGATTTTTGCAACAATCTCCTGGGCATTTGGTCCGAACTTGCTGATTTTGCCAAGCATATTCCAGATGTCGTCCTTAAGTTTATTATAGGTATGAGAGGTGGTGATATCGGTCAGGTATTCCTTCAAAGCGCCAACGTTAGGGTCAATGCTCATGCAATTGTCATTCAGCACGACAAGCAGGTTGGCATTGGCTATTCCTGCATGGTTCAGGGCTTCAAAAGCCATTCCTGCCGTCATGGCCCCATCGCCTATAACGGCAATTGCATGCCTGTCAGTTTCTTTTTTGTATTTGGATGCAACAGCCATGCCCAATGCTGTTGAAATAGAGGTGGAGGAATGACCCACACCCATGGCATCGTATTCGCTTTCCTTCCGCTTGGGAAAGCCGCTGATACCTTTGTAAATGCGGTTTGTTTGAAACAGATTCCGTCGTCCGGTCAGAATCTTATGACCATATGCCTGGTGACCAACGTCCCAAACCAACTGATCATAAGGGGTATTGAAAACATAATGGAGGGCAACGGTCATTTCTACCACACCCAGACTGGCTCCGAAATGGCCTCCTTTTTGGGAAACCACATCGATGATAAACTGTCTGAGCTCTTTGCACACTTGCGGAAGATCTTCTTCCTTTAGCTTACGGAGGTCAGCAGGATAATCTATTTTAGAGAGCAGTTCTCCGGCCGGAAAATCCATCAATCAGTTGGGTCTGGTATATTCAGGCAAAGATAGTAAAAATTGAACCAAATGGGCCAATATATAGGCATTTCGATGGTTTTGAACCCATTGAAGAGAAGGGAAATCAGTTATTCATTGCCGGAAATGCGTTCCTGTGGTTTTTTCCTGGACTTATCGGGAAGCAGAAACAGGATCGCTACAGAAATGATTGGCAGAAAGAAACCGATAATGAACCAGGTCATAAATGGCCTGCCCAGTGTTTTTGCCAGATTTCCTGAAATGGTCGGAAACACAGTCAATGCCGAAATAAACATGGATGTCAGAAAGAGGAGGCCCATGAGGAATGGATTCAGACTGTAAATCTAATAAGAAAATCGGAACGATTCAGCCAGACGTAAAGCTTATTGGCTTACAATTTCTCCATCGTGTAAGGTTATAATCCGGTCTGTCTTCTCCGCCATGCTGAGGTCATGTGTGACAATCAAAATAGTTTGGTTAAGCTTGCTCTGCAACTCTTTGAATATGTCGAAAACAATCTGTGCATTCTTTGAATCGAGATTCCCGGTCGGTTCATCTCCAAAAATAATTTTTGGGTCATTGATCAAAGCCCTCGCAATGGCCACCCGCTGCTGTTGACCTCCCGATAATTTATTCGCTTTTTTTAAAGCCTGCGATTCCATTCCGAGAAGCTTCAGCTTTTCATACGCGCGGGTCTCTATCTCTTTTTCGGAATAGCGGGCGAGCTTGAGTGCAGGCAAGGAGACGTTTTCAAGCACGGTGAACTCCGGCAGCAGATAGTGAAACTGGAATACAAAGCCAATTTTCTCATTCCGGATTTCTGCCTGCCTGTTCTTGCTCAGCACACTGAGATCCTCACCATCGAAATAAATATGTCCTTTATAATCGGTGTCGAGGGTGGTAAGTACATAAAGCAGGGTAGACTTTCCACTGCCGGAAGCCCCTACAATGGAAGCGAACTGACCTTTGGGTACCGAGACGTTTATATTCTTCAGGGCCTGGAATTCCACCGGGTCATGAAAGAATTTGTCGAGATTTTCCGTCCGTATAATGACTTCTTTTTCCACCTTTTTTACTTGCTACGAATAATATCAATCGGATCTAACTTGGATGCCTTACGTGCCGGAATATAACCTGCCACAGCTGTTACAACCAGTGCAAATACATACGCGAAGACATAGAAGCCAGGAGATGAATTGAATTTCAGGTATTCCATGGACACAAACCCTTTGATGTCCATTTTGATACTTCCAATTATTTTCTGAAGAATGAAGCCTAAAACAAGACCCAGCAAACCACCGATAATTCCAATAACAAGGGATTCTGTCAGAAATATTTTCCGGATATCCGTGTCTTTGAATCCGATCGCCTTGAGTATGGCAATATCTCCCATCTTCTCATAAATGATCATCATGAGGATGTTGAAAATACCGAAGCCGGAGACAATAAGAATGGAGCAGATGATGAGATAGGTAATGAGATTCTGTATCTTGAAAATACCGAAGATATTGGAGTTGGCTTCTTTCCAGTCAAGCGCGCGGTAACCGAATTTATGTTCGTATTTTTTGGCAAGTACTTCGGCCTTGTCTATGTCTTTGAGCTTAATGTTGATGTCGGTAATATAACTACCGTCTACCTGCAACAATTTTTGTGCGTTGCGGATATTGATAAATGCCCTTGTGTTATCAACCTCTGTGATACCCGACATATGGATGCCAACGACTTTCATTTCCAGGGTGACACCCAAAGGTGAGATGACATTGATATTGTCGTTCAGCTTGGCTCCCAGCTTATCCGCCAGTCCTGCTCCCAGAATCACCCCGTTTGTAATAGTTCGGAGCTTCAGCAAATCACCCCTGACCATATAATCGGATACCCTGAAGATGAGATTCTCCTTGACAATATCGACACCTGAAGCACGGCCGGATACTTCAGCAATGCCAAGCTTGAAAATAGCTGGTGAACCAAGAAATGGAGAAACACCATCCACATCGGGGTCTTTCTCAAGCAGACTGATGATCTGGTAACCGTTTTTAACTTTAAGCTGCTCGTCTTTCGGTTTTTGGTTCCGGACAACATTCCAGTCAGCCGCTGCCGTATGTATCCGGTCAATCACATTGGGCCTTATGCTTTTTGCTTCGTTGAAGATTCGAATGTTGGCAGTGGTGTTAACCGTCTGCTCAATGAAAGTGGTCTGAAAGCCGGACATCAATCCGGCCTGAAAAATAAAAATGGCAATGCCGAACGTAACACCCAGCATAGCCACCAGTGTCTGTCTTTTTTTGGAGATCAGATGTGTGAGGGCAATCTTAAGAACAGGTGTTTTTTGCATGTGCTGAATTGTTCAGGGCTTCTTAAGCTCTGTTTTTTCGTCAATACCATCTAGCACTTCCACGAACTCCAGATCCTCGGCTCCTTTGTGAACGGGAACCAGCTCCCCGTTGGATTTCAGCATGACCTTTTTACCATCCACAAGAAATTCCCTGGGAATAACCAATGTGTTTTTTCTTTCTGCAATGATGATATTTGCTTCGACAGACATGCCGGAATAAATCTGTGTTTCACCCTGCAGATCAATAGATGCCATTACCTTGGAGGTCTTGTTGGCCTGGTTGATCCTTGGATAAGCTTCGGTTATTTTACCTTGAAAAACTTTATCACCGTAAGCATCCATGCTAAGCATAACCGACTGGCCTCTGTGTACAAGAGAAACATCGGTTTCATCCACACTCAGTTCTATTTCATAGTGGCTGCCATCGCCGATCTCCATCAAAATGACCTGCGTGTTTACCAGCTCACCTTCTTTCGGAATGATGTCGTAGACTTTACCGTTCACAGCTGCAGTGATTGTATAGTCATTTTTATTGGAAATCTGTGCGTCATATTGTATCTGTGCGTTTTCGAGTTCCACGCGAACGCGGTCGCGCGTGCTTTGATAATTGTTCTGTGCCTTCAGATAATTTTCATGTGAAATGTCAGCCTGGGTTTTTGCCTGGTCGTGGCTTGTCCGGGTGACTGCATTTGCCTTGATGAGATTTTCATAACGGCTGTATTCCAGAGAATCGAGTTGGTAACGGGCTTTGGCGGAAGCCACATCCTGGCGAAGTGCCGACAAAAGAGGCGAATTCTCCGAGCCATTTTCCCGGGCCAGTTCAAGCAGGTTTTTGGCTGTGTTCACATTCAGCGCACTCACTTCGCTTTTTATAGTCATCAGTCGCTGGCCTGTTTTCACCGTATCACCCACATGTACATGTATTTTTTCAATATAGCCGGGTAATTTGCTGAATACTTTGTAGTCGTAAAGCGGATAGATTTTTCCGGAGGCATATACGGCCTGTGTGAGATCACGCCTTACCGGTTTCGTAACGGATCCGGATTTTTTGCATCCCCAGGAAAAGCAGATGAAGGCAGAAAGAATAAAAAGAGCGTGCTTATTCATTGTTTTTATTTTTACCGATATAGCCCAGGTGAGTATGGGAAAAGGAGTCAGTGTATTTCAATCCATATCCGAAGATACGATCCATAGAGGCATGTGCGAAGAGAATCAGACCGGAAACCTGTAAAATTTCATGTCCTGCTATAGTTCCTCCTACATAACAAAGTATGCCGAGCGCCTTGTGATGAAAGAAGTTGTATAAAACAGCTCCAATC
>DASYGQ010000033.1:0-4362 GCA_035999585.1 Bacteroidia bacterium
AGGCCAGCTGCATAACAGTGAATTCCCGTTTGTTTCCGTTTCCTTTGACCACAAACTCCTTGATCATGGCAATGGGGTTTACAGAGGAGATTCCCTGAAACTTATCGTAAATGAATTTTTTGAAATAGGTCTTGGAGCGGAAGTTGGCCTCACTCTGACTGCTTCCGGGAACAGCAGTGATTGTTATCCGGGGTTCTTCAATCTTCCACACCAATTGTTCCACCCACATGTCAATGCTGTGGAAGGAATTGGTGAAAGGCGATTGAGAAGCGCCTTCATCGCTTCTGTAAATGGTTACCTGTTTGTCGGCAATGATGTATTTGAAGTTTACTGACGGGTGGCAGATGGAGTCGGTTTCCAGGTAAAATTTAACATTGGCATTGGGCGCAACGAGTTTTTCCTTGGTGATGACAAACCCGGTGGAAGAGACATAAAGAAATTTCTTGTCTTTCCGTTTGAAAACAACCTGTGCCGGGCTGTCTTTGGATCCCGATCCGATGAATTTCCCTCCCACCTGGGAGAATCCTCCGTCGAAATCAACATTCTCAAACAGGTTCTTGATGGAATACCTGGAACTGTATGATTCAAAACGTGGAAAACCTGCATTCTTTTGAGTGGCATCAAACACAATTTTCTCGGTCACTCTCCCAAGAAGGGGTTTGCCTTTGAAGTAAATCTGGTTGTAAAATGTCACGGAATCAGCTACGTAACTTGGATTTTTAAGATTGATGGTGTATTTCTTCAGGTCAGCATATACCTGACTTTCATCCAGCCCGCAGCGTTTCCAGTTCACTCTTCCTCCGGTTCCCACCCACTTGCCTTGTGTGGGGTAATACACTCCTGATGTTTTGTATATGACGGTGCTGTCACCTTTGGAATACCCGTGCAGGTTGATGGCAGGAAAGCGGATGTGCGGAACGCTGTCGCAAAACAGTTCATAATTGCTGTCCTCTGAACGCCATTCGGCGGTGGCAGCTTTGTAAAAAGTATTGTTGGTGAAAAGGTTTTCACTCATGCTCAGGAAATCGACAAAAGGTTTCGACACCTTACCTGCCAACATTTTATCCAGGCAGTTCTGCCATTCGGTGAAGTTTTTCTCAGGGAGTTTATTGGCATCAAAAGCCATGATGGCATTCAGGAAACTCCGGAACTCCGGAGTATGCAGACGTTTTTTAAGCATCCCGTTGGTGATGCGGTATATCATGGTTTTCTTATTGCCATCGAGTTTGGTGTTCCAGACAGGAGCAAACTGTTCGTTGATATAAACCTTTCCCTCCTTCTTCTCGGCCGACTCAAAGAAATCGGTTAAATCCTTTATGAAAATAACCGGATCTTCGGTGAAGCCTTTGACTTGCGACTGGGCTTTGACCTGTATCCCGGCCAGAATGGCGATCAGGATGATAAGCAGACTGTTTTTCCGTATGCGCATAATATTTTTAGTTTTTTATAAATTCCAGAAGCGCCCATTCGTTTCGGGTCAGAGCGCCGGTCTGGGTTAAATTGTTTTCGTGACAGCAAGCCTGAAGCTGCGGAATGTCTGTTTCAAAAAAGCCGCTTAGTAAAATATTTCCGCCGGGCAATAAGGCATTGGAATAAGTCTTCATATCGGCCAACAGCACATTCCTGTTGATATTAGCGAAAATAACATGAAATAGTTTTCCCTGCAATAGCGAAGCATCGCCTTTATGAACAAGAATCCCTTTGGCTTCATTGAGTGCGATGTTTTCGATCGTATTTTCAAACGCGTTTTCATTGTTGTCGATGGCCACTATCCCTGCTGCGCCGCGTTTGGAAGCCAAAATGGCAAGCACTCCGGTTCCGCAACCCATGTCCAAAACTGTTTTTCCTTCGAGCGGGAGTGTTAATAATTTTTCCACCATCAGTGAGGTGGTTTCATGATGTCCCGTTCCGAATGACATTTGCGGGAGAATAATGATATCGTATTTGAATTCAGATTCCTGTTCGTGGAAAGGTGCCCGGATGATGCATTCGCCTGCGCGAACCGGCTCAAATGATTTTTCCCACTCCTCGTTCCAGTTTTTGGCCGGAATCATCTGCACTTCATAAGTAATCGAAAAAAGCGGGTCTTTTAGTATGTCCAGCTCTTCAAATAGTCCGGCATCATACTCTGAAGCGGCAATCCAGGCTTTGCAGCCCCGTTGTGTTTCAGAAAAGCTTTCAAAGCCGCTGTCAGCCAGTTCGGAGATCAGTATATCGGTGCCTGGTATGGCAGGGCTGACAGTAAAGGTAAATTCGAGGTAGTTCAATGGGCTGTGATTACATGGCGGCTTTGATGATCGAAAGAAAGTCGGCGGCTTTCAGGGAAGCTCCCCCGATCAGTCCTCCGTCTACATCCGGAGCTCTGAACAGCTCCGCTGCATTCGATGGGTTGCAACTGCCGCCATAAAGTATTGGAATGATTTCTGAGATTTCTTTGCCAAATGAAGTTTCAAGCAGTTTACGGATATGTGCATGCATCTCTTGTGCCTGAGCTGCGGTTGCGGTCATCCCTGTTCCAATGGCCCATACGGGTTCATAGGCAAGAACCACTTTCCGCAATTGTTGTTCCGGAATTGAAAACAAACCTGTAGCTAACTGGTTCTGGACCACTTCAAAATGCTTTCCGGCTTTCCGTTCTTCCAGCTTTTCTCCTACACAAAACACGGGAATGAGATCGCTTTCCAGGGCTGTAACAAGTTTGCGATGCAAAAGAGAATCTGTTTCACCGAACAGGGAACGCCGCTCCGAATGCCCGATGATCGTATAACGTGCTCCGGTGCTCCGGATCATGTCGGCTGATACCTCACCGGTAAAAGCGCCTGAACGCTCGCTGCTGCAGTTTTGGGCAGCCACAGCTATATAAGGTGTTCCGCTGAGGGTTTGTGACACCGGATACAGGAAAGGGAAAGGTGGAGAAAGCAGGATGACAGGCAGTTTTGCCTTGTCGAGCCCTTCCAGGGCAATTCGTATATCATCAGCCAGCAGGATGGATTCATGCAGGTTTTTGTTCATCTTCCAGTTCCCTGCAACAATTTTTTTTCTCATTCCGGTTTAAATTTCTTCATCACTGAACCCTCACGCGAGGATCAAGGAGTCCATATACAATATCAACGAGTACATTCATGATAATAAAAATAGTAGCAAATACCAATGTGCTGCCCATGACAACGGGAAGATCGTAATTATTCAGCGCTTCCACAACAACACTTCCGATGCCTTTCCAGTCGAATACGTTCTCAACAAGTACAGCTCCGGCCATCAGTCCGGCGAGCCATCCTGAAATGGAAGTAATCACGGGATTGAGCGCATTTTTAAGTGCATGCTTGAAAATAACCTTGTAATAGCTGAGTCCTTTTGCCCTGGCGGTACGGATGTAATCCTGTGACAGCACTTCAAGCAATGAACTTCGGGTGAGCTGGAGAACGATGGCCCAGGGCCGGAGACCGAGTGTAATGGCTGGTAAAATCAAATTCTTGAGTTGCAACACTTCTTTTCCGGTGTATTCATCCACCATGTATAAGCTCCCCACCACCTTCAGTCCGGTATAATCGCTCAGTATAAAACCAAAGAGAAGCATCAGCAGGAGTCCGATAAAAAAGGAGGGGCCCGACATGCCGATGATGGCGACAACAAAAGAAAAGCGGTCGAAGAAACTGTTTTTACGGATAGCGGCTATAATACCCAACCCTACTCCCAATACCGACGCAATAAGAATAGCGGCAAAAGCCAATGCAAAAGTCTCCGGCATGGTTTCCCGGATCAGCGCAGTGACCTTACGCTTGGTTTGATAGGAACGCCTCAGGTAAGGGGCTTTGAAAACAAGGGCGTGACGGGCTCCGATATTCATCTGAAAAGGATGCCCGTATTTCGAACTGTCCAGATAAACAGAGCTGTTCGGATCGCTGGTGTTATGAACGGAGAGAGGCGATAAATCGTTCAGATACATCAGATATTGGGTCATGAGCGGCTTGTCGCGCCCCAGATCCTTATTGATGGCAGCAATGGAAAGAGAATCGGCCCTTTGCCCGAGCATCATACGGGCCGGATCACCGGGTAAGACATTGAACAGCACGAAGATCACGGAAATCACCCCCAGCATCACCAAAATCCCATACATAAACCGTTTCGCGATGAATCTCAGCACCTGTATCTCTTTTTAGTGGGTTCCGGCCTGGGCGCCAAAATATTTCTGCTTCACATCGTTGTAGGAAGGAAGGGAATGTGCTGGCCAGTTGGCAATGACCTGGCACCCTTTCATGAGCATAAGCCCCGGGTTTGAGCGGATCATAGTTTTCAATACGGTTTGATCACAGCTGAGATAAGGATACATGGCCTGGACTTCATGCCTGAAATCCCGCGTTT
>DASYGQ010000133.1:0-5830 GCA_035999585.1 Bacteroidia bacterium
AGCCGAATAAGCGATCATACGCGATGTTATGCGGAGTTTTTCTTTTCTGGCAATTCCGTTTTCGGAAGCAAAACGGATCAGGCCTTTTTCAAAACCCACACTCTCCATCACTTCATCACAGGCATCGATGCAGGCCGTACAATTGACACACTCGAGCTGTGTGCCATTGCGAATATCAATGCCCGTCGGACATACCTTTACACACAGCGAGCAATCCACACAATCGCCCGCCTCCCTGACTGCGTTCTTTTTCAGATGTGCCCTTTTCTCCCCCCGTGTATAATCATAAGCCACAACAATGGAGTCCCGGTCCAGCAATACACCTTGCAGCCGGCCATAAGGACAAACAACCAGGCACATCTGCTCGCGAAAACGGGTATAGATTCCATAAATGACAAACGTAACGGCAGTCAATGCTATCAAAGCGGTGACATGATTGGAAAAAGGATCTTTCGCAAGGGCCATTACACCATCGACACCCATAAAATATTCAAAGAATGTAATTGTAAGAAGGAAAGCAATCAGCAGAAAAAGGGAATTCTTAACTGCTTTTTTCTGTATTTTTTCCGGGGTCCAGGGACCTTCGTTCAGTTTCCGCTGGCTGCCGGCATCACCTTCAATCCAATACTCCACCCGTCTGAAAATGATTTCCAGAAAAAGGGTATGCGGACAAGCCCATCCACAGAATACCCTTCCGAAGACGACGGTAAAGAGGGCGACAAAAATCACAAAGATCATCATGCCGAGTCCGAACAGGAAGAAATCCTGCGGCCAGAAAATGGCTCCGAACAGGATGAACTTGCCTTCCGAAATATTCAGCAAAAAAAGCGGATCGCCGTTGACTTTGATATAAGGCAGAACAAAGAGAATGGTCAGAAAAGATACTCCGGTAATCTTGCGGAGATTGTACAGGCGTCCGGAGGGCTGCCTGGGATATATCCAAACACGTTTTCCTTTCTCATCAATGGTATTGATGTGATCCCTGAAAGAATCCGCCTCTGCCTTATGCCCGTATTCCATGATCCATACGTATTTGAATATGCTTATTTCCCTGTTACATGTCCCGGCGTGCCGGCTGAATCTTTTTTGACAGCTGGACCTCCCGAAGCCTCCTCTTTATACAATTCGCCTTGAGGTTCCTTGGGAGTTGCCGGATGAGTTCCATGGAGTGACTTTATATAGGAAGCCAGCATGGCAATCTGGGCGGGTGAAAAATCCTCTTTCCAGGCTTTCATTCCTTTTTCGGGGTATCCGTATTTGATGGTTTTGAAAATGTCATTTATTTTCCCGCCATGGAGCCAATAGTCGTCGGTGAGGTTAGGGCCCACAATCCCTCCGCCGTCAGGAAGGTGACATGCGGCACAGTTTGCAATGAAAAGGTCCTTCCCGCCTGACAGTGTGGCTTCATCTTTTTGAAAAACCACATTGTGCTCATCAATGAGGTTCTTGGCATTTTTGGCCAGTTCGGCCTGTGCGGCTTCGGCAGCCTTTTGCTCGTTCTTATATTCTGCCAGCTGGAGGTCTCCTGTTTTGGTGACATGGTAATGAATGATATATACAAACGCAAAAACAATCGTGAGGTAAAAACCATATTTCCACCAGGGCGGAAGATTATTATCGAGCTCTCGGATGCCGTCGTAGTTATGATCCATCAGGATGTCCTTTTCATTTTCAATCGACACAGACGCATTGATACGTTCCAGCAGGGAAGGTTCCTGAACAAGAACCCTCTTCCGCACAGGTGCCGTTTCTTCGGAGGCGATGAGATTGTTGATGATAACCAGAAGTACCGTGATGATGGCTATTTCAAAAGAAAGCGCTGCAATCATCGTCCAGAAGACAACGGGGCTTAAACCTCCGTATGTCTGGGCCGCAGTCACTTCAACGGCTGACGAAGCAGAATCAGCATGCGCATGAAATGGAACCATCATAAGAAGAAGCAGAATAACAGGGGCTGTTTTGCCGAAAACCTTCGAATCATTGCGAAGTCCTTTGGCGATGTTCGTAACCACACTGGCCAGAACCATGATGATTACAAACAGGAGTACGAACACGCAAATCAGCACGACAAATACCGGGTTGGAGAGATAGGTATCCCCTGCCGGCGTTGCGCTCTGATCCGCAGGGCCTGCCAGCGCTGAAAATACGGGCAGGAGCATAACAGCGAAAAGTAAAAATGCATTCCTTAACAGGGTATTGGATTTGCGCGGATGGTTCATAACGTAGGGTTCTGAATTTGTTTATTTAACCGGATGATCATTTTTTCCAGATTCCTTGTCCTCGAAAGGAATGCGTTCAAGTTCCAGGATGTGTTCTTTCTTTACACGAAGCGCCCAGATCCCGAGCACGATGAAAAAGATGAAGAAAATCAAAAGCGACAGGAGCGGGAAAATCCCGACACCGGCGATACTTTGCAGATAATTGATGAATTTCATGGCTCTTTATTTATGGATTGTGGTATCGGGTTTCGTTTGAATGTCTTTCCCTATTCGCTGCAGGTAAGCGATCACCGCTATGATCTCCTTATCAGGGCCCGTTTCAATTTTGTCTTTCTTCAGTCTGGCAGCAATTTCAAGCGATTGCTTTCTCAGGTCGGAATTCGCGATTTTATCATATCCCTTCGGATAAGGAACTCCGAGGGTGATCATTGCCCTGATTTTGGCTGATGTTAGGGTTGTGTCCAGGCTGTTGTCCAGCAACCAGGGATAGTTTGGCATGATGGAGTGTTCCGACATCGAACTCGGTTCCAGCATGTGGTTGTAATGCCAGGAATCCGGATATTTCCCACCGATGCGGGCCAGGTCGGGCCCGGTACGTTTCGAGCCCCACTGAAAGGGATGGTCGTAGACAAATTCTCCGGCTTTCGAATATTCACCGTAGCGTGCTGTCTCATGCCGGAGCGGGCGCACCATTTGCGAATGGCAATTGTAGCATCCCTCCCGGATATAAATATCACGGCCCTGGAGCTCCAGCGGTGTATATGGTTTAACACTTGCGATGGTTGGTACATTCGACTCCACAAGGAATGTGGGAATGATTTCAATGGCTCCGCCGATGATGACGACAACCAGACTGAGTATCATGAGCTGCACAGGGCGGCGCTCAATCCAGCGGTGCCAGTGTTCACCTTCATGAGGCTTTTGCAGTTTCACCAGAGCCGGAGCTTCCGCCTCTTCATCCGCCAGAAAAGAACCGGCTTTGGCTGTTTTGATGAGGTTATAAGTCATGATGATGGCTCCAATCAGGTAAAAGCAACCTCCGAGGGAGCGCAGGAAATAAAGCGGGCGGATGTGTTCAACCGTTGTGATAAACTGATACTGGAGCTGGCCTTCCGGAGTGAATTTCCTCCACATATTGCTTTGTTCGAATCCGGCCCAGTACATGGGTACTACATAAAACACAATACCCAGCGTACCGATCCAGAAATGCCAGTTCGCCAGTTTCTTTGAATACAGTTCCGTGCGGAACAGCCGCGGGATGAGATAATACAATATTCCGAATGTCAGAAAGCCATTCCACCCCAATGCACCCACGTGCACGTGGGCAATGGTCCAATCTGTAAAATGGCTGATGGCATTTACACTTTTCAGGGAAAGCATCGGGCCTTCGAATGTGGCCATGCCATAAGCCGTTACGGCCACCACCATAAACTTCAGGACTGCATCTTCACGCACCTTATCCCAGGCTCCGCGTAAAGTAAGCAGTCCGTTGATCATACCTCCCCAGGATGGAGCAATCAGCATGATGGAAAAAACAACGCCGAGCGATTGGGCCCAATCGGGAAGAGCGGTATACAGCAAATGGTGAGGGCCTGCCCAGATATAGAGGAAAATAAGGGCCCAGAAGTGAATGATGGAAAGGCGGTAAGAATACACAGGACGGCCGGAAGCCTTCGGAATGAAATAATACATCAGACCGAGATAAGGCGTTGTCAGGAAAAATGCGACGGCATTATGACCGTACCACCATTGTACCAGGGCATCCTGAACTCCCGCATACCAGCTGTAACTTTTCAGGAACGATACAGGAATTTCGAATGAATTGACGATGTGCAGCATGGCCACCGTGACGAATGTGGCGATGTAAAACCAGATGGCGACATACAGGTGTCGTTCGCGGCGACGCAGTATCGTGCCAAACATATTCCAGCCAAAGACCACCCAGATCAGGGCGATGGCAATGTCAATGGGCCATTCCAGCTCCGCGTATTCTTTTCCTGTTGTGATCCCGAACGGCAGTGTGAGAGCTGCCGATACAATGATGAGCTGCCATCCCCAGAAATGAATCTTGCTCAGCGTATCGCTGAACATCCGGGCCTTACAAAGGCGCTGCAAGGAATAATAAACGCCCATGAATATTCCGTTCCCTACAAAAGCGAAGATCACTGCATTGGTATGCAATGGGCGCAGGCGGCCGAAGGTGATAACGGAGATACCGCCATTAAGCTGCGGAAAAACCATTTCGAGCGCTATCCAGAGCCCGGCCAGCATGCCTACAAGTGCCCACAGCATTGTGGCATAAGCAAACATTTTTACGATACGGTTGTCATACGAGAATTTTTCTGATTCCATAAGTTGCGGTTTATTTGATCTGTGGGATTTGGAGACTTATTGTTCTTTTTCTTTCTTTTTCGGCGGACTATCTTCAAACAAAATTCTCACAGAAGGCGTATAGTCATCATCATATTGGCCGCTTCTGACTGACCAGATGAAGACCACCAGGAAGCCGATTGCAATCAGCAGGCTCACCCCTATCAAAACAAACAATACGCTCACAGCAGAAATTGGATTGGTGATTTACTCGGTTCAAAAGTATAGAACAGGCCCAAAGTGATTTATGATCTATATCATACAGCATGATGAGTCATGTCAGTTTCACCCAGGCGCTTCCTGAAAAACAATTTCCCGGCAAGGGTGCTTGCACCAGTCGTGAAAAGCAGTATGCTGATGGAACTTAAAGGCATCAGGATAGCAGCAATAACCGGCGACAATGACCCCTGCACAGCGAAGCTGAGGCCAACAATATTATATATGATCGAGATCACGAAACTGGCCACAATGATCTTCTTCCCTGCCTTTGCAAAACGCAGGAACAAACCCAGGTCTGAAAAATGGGTGCTGTTCAGAATGGCATCGCAGGCCGGTGAAAAGCTATTGATGTCGTCCGAAACAGCAATGCCGGCATCACTTTGCTTGAGCGCACCGGCATCATTCAAACCGTCACCCACCATAATGACATGTCTTCCGGATGACTGGAGAGACTTGATGTATTCCAGCTTATCAGCAGGGCTTTGTTCAAAGCGCAGTTCGCTTTCAGCTCCCAGTATTTGCCTGAGATTGGAAAGCTCTCCCGGATTGTCTCCTGAAAGAACAGCCAGCTTATATTTTTTCTTCAGCGACAGGATCAGCTGGGGAAAAGATTTCCGGTAAGGGCTTGTCTGACTAAAGTATCCTTTGCAAACTCCGTTAAGCGACAAATAAATGCAGGTTGCATTTACTTTGCCATCCACTTTCGCACACGCAAACTCAGCGGAGCCCAGTCTCACCTCAAACCCGTTCACTTCTCCTGAAATGCCTTTGCCCGGAAACTCGCAAAAATGCTCAACCCGGAGCGACTTACCCATCCGCAGATAGGCAGCAATGGCACGGCTCAGCGTATGATTGCTCTGAAGAGCGAGAGAGCCTGCAAGCCCGCGTTCCGTTTCCGTAAGCGAAAGACCTGAAAAATTCATAACCGAAGCACTGCTTTCTGTAATGGTGCCTGTTTTGTCAAACACAATGGTATCAGCCCGGGTGAGCGATTCTATGACCTCTGCATTTTTTAGATAGAG
>DASYGQ010000061.1:0-6649 GCA_035999585.1 Bacteroidia bacterium
AGGGGATGCCAGCGGTAAGCAAATTCTCGAATGGCTGGAAACAGAGCTTGAGCATGTGTTTGCTCCGGATGCCACCAAGCGTTTCGGAGGCTGGCTGATCCGCTTTTCCGGAATGAAGCTTGTTTTTACCATGGCTAATAAAATGGGCGAGCGCGTGCAGGAAGTGAAAATTCAGGGGGAATTGCTCCAGCCGGATAAGCATTATACCATTGCTGCCTGTGAGCGGGAAGGAGATCCCGAAAATATGATTTGCCGGATGATGAATGTGCATCACCCCGTTTCGCAAGTGATTTTGCTGCATGAAATTGTAGAAGGGTATCTGGCCAGCCATTCGCCAATCTCACCAACGCTTGAAGGGCGTGCGCATGCAACAGATGCTCCTGCCGAATTACTGACCCAGGCCACTCCCGGTCTGCCTTATCAGTTCAGGTAATGATGCGTCATTTGAAATTCGCACCGGCTCAGACGGTATTTGCCGTTTCAGGTATTGTTGTAATTTTACTCCTCATGAAACTCAGAAAAATTTCCGGAATCTTTTTGGTTTCTCTTGTTGCAGCAATGGCTTTTGCTTCCTGTTCCTATTGGCCGCAAAAAGACAATACTCCCGTTACATCCTATGTCTCCTTTGTTGATCCCTTTATCGGAACCGGCGGCCATGGCCATACTTTCCCGGGAGCCACGTTGCCTTTCGGCATGATTCAGCTCAGCCCCGATACACGCATCGACGGAAGCTGGGACGGATGCAGCGGATACCATTACAGCGACAGCATCATTTACGGATTCTCTCATACCCACCTGAGCGGCACAGGATGCAGTGATTACGGAGACATTCTTCTCATGCCCGGCATCGGTGAGCCGAGCCTTGAGAGTAAAGACTATGCCTCTCCCTTTCAACATGCCACTGAAAAAGCCAGCGCAGGATATTACAAAGTCAGGCTTGAAAAAGGAGGCATTGATGTGGAACTCACGGCAACACTTCGTGCCGGGATGCAGAAATATACTTTTTCAAAAGCGGGAACAGGCAATGTGGTCATCGATCTTCATCACCGTGACAAGACTCTTGAGTCGCGCCTGAATGTGCTCGACAAAACACACATCGAAGGCATGCGCCGCAGCGAAGCCTGGGCAAAAGACCAGCACATCTATTTTTCGATCGAATTTTCAAAGCCCTTTAAGCCTTCTCCGCTTTTGCTGGCCGATGCCAAAGAAGGCGAAGGCATCACCATCGGGAAAGACAGGGGTGGTGTTTTTACCTTCGATACCAAAGCCGGTGAAAGCATCAGCCTGAAAATCGGTATCTCCACAGTAAGCATCGAAGGCGCACGTAAAAACCTGCAGGCGGAAATACCCGGCTGGGATTTTCAGCAACTCAAAAAGGACGCAGAAACAGCCTGGGAGAAGGAACTGAGTAAAATTGAAGTGAAAGATCCCGATAAAGACAAGCTCAAAATATTTTACACGGCTTTGTATCATACCATGATTCAACCGAATCTGGCAATGGATGTCGACAGTATGTACCGTGGGCGCGACAACCAGGTCCACAAAGCCCAGGGATTCACCTATTACTCTGTTTTCTCTTTGTGGGATACCTTCCGGGCTGCGCATCCGCTCTATACCATTATCGAACAAAAACGATCACGTGATTTCATCCGCACCTTTCTGGCTCAATACAAAGAAGGAGGGCGGTTGCCCGTCTGGGAGCTGGCTTCCAATGAAACGGATTGTATGATCGGATATCATGCTGTGTCGGTCATCCTCGACGCTGCCATGAAAGGCATCAGAGACTTCGACATGAACCTGGCCCTGGAAGCCATGCAGAAAAGCGCCACCGCAAAACGGTTTGGACTGCCTGCCTACATGGATCATGGATATCTTGCTCTGGAAGATGAGGCGGAGTCGGTTTCCAAAACGTTGGAATATGCCTATGACGACTGGTGCATTGCCGGCATGGCAGGCCTGCTGAATAAACAGGATGTGCAAAAGGAATATCTCAAACGTTCGCAGAACTACCGCAACCTGTTCGACACCGAAACAGGTTTCATGCGGCCCCGGAAAAATGGCTGCTGGCTCGAACCTTTCGATCCCCGTGAAGTGAACAACAATTATACAGAAGCCAATGCCTGGCAATACACATTCTTTGTGCCTCATGATTTGCAGGCATACATGGCCCTGATGGGTGGCACCGAAAAGTTCAGCAGCAAGCTGGATTCTTTATTTGCCGCCAGCGATAAAACAACCGGCCGCGACCAGGCCGACATCAGCGGAATGATCGGACAATATGCACACGGCAATGAGCCCAGTCATCACATCGCCTACCTCTATAATTCCTGCTGCAAACCCTGGAAGACCCAGGAGATCGTGCACAAAATCCTCAGTTCTTTTTATAAGGCAAGTCCGGATGGCTTAATTGGAAACGAAGATTGCGGACAAATGAGTGCCTGGTATGTGTTGAGTTCGATGGGATTTTATCCGGTCACGCCCGGCCTGGCGCAATATGCAATCGGCACACCTTCTTTCTCTTCCGTGAGTATCCACCTCGAGAACGGCAAGACATTCAGTATACAGGCGAAGAATGTTTCACCTGAAAACTATTATGTGCAAAGCGTCAGCAGCTCTGCACCTTCCTTCAATCCGCTTGTGCTGATGCACCAGGATATTCTCAACGGAGCTTCCCTGAATTTTACAATGGGCAGTCAACCCAATACAACGTATGTGTCTGCTCAGTTCTGTGATACAACGGCAAAGAAAGTGACAACCGGGTTTGTTCCCGCTCCTGTCTTCTTGTCCACCTCATTGCTTTTCCGGACTAATGCGATGGTTGGCATTGTTGACAACGAGCCGGGCGCGGAAATTTACTATACGACTGATGGTTCCGATCCGGACAAGGAGTCTGAGAAGTATGACGGCTCTGTACTTGTTTCGAAAACAACACAGATCAAAGCCATCGCATTCAGCAAATCCGATACCTCGCTTCACAGTGGAATAACCTCCGGTACCTTTTACAAATTTCCAAACTGGTGGACGATTCATGTTCGCTCGCACGCTTCAGCACAGTACAGTGCGGGTGGTGATGAAACACTCATCGATGGCATCCGCGGTGATGTGAACTGGCGCAAAGGAAACTGGCTGGGTTTTCAGGGGAAAGATTTTGAAGCCGTGGTGGATCTGGGGAAAGCTCAGAGCATAAGCAGGCTGTCTGCTGGCTTCCTGCAGGACGAAAATGCATGGATACTGATGCCCAGAGAAGTGGATTTTTTTCTTTCCAGCGATGGCAAGACATTCAAACACATCGTCACGGTAGACAATGACATTTCCGAATCAGATGACCGGGTGCAGGTGAAGGATTTCAGTTCTGCCATTCGCAAACAGAAAGCCCGCTATGTGAAAGTGCGTGCTACCAATTTTGGTAAGCTTCCTGAATGGCATCCCGGTAAGGGTGGAGAGGCTTTTCTGTTTGTGGATGAGATCAGTATTGAATAAAATATCATTACTGCGAATCATATCAATAATTTTAAATATTTGGGCATGCCCCCGCGAAGGAGCGGGGTCGGGCTTTCACCACTCGCTCTTTGCTGCAATCTTTCTGAAAGTATAATTCAGAATGAAGGTCTGGACTTCTTTGGAATTTCGTCGGCAAAGGAGCTCAGACAAAAATGGTTCAATCCCTCATGCAAACAAAGGGCGAAGGTTACAATCCTTTGGTAGTCGTAGCTTCAGCGAGCCTTACCTCAGGCAAGAAATGGGATTTAGCATTCCCTCATACAGGAATGATAAATTGTTAAGCTTTCTATTTTCCCTTATCGCGGCACCCTGATTTCATGTGGTGCTTGCATGGGTGCTGGATGTGGCGGCATTGGTCTTTCCATTTCACGGGGCCTTTGCTGCATCGGTGGTTCCTGATGCGGCCTTTCCTGTGGTATAGGTTCACGGTGTTCAGGCATCGGAGGCTGATTGTGAACCGGTGGAGCAACAGGATGATTTTGCATCGGATGGTTCATCGGAGCCTGCTGCCTGTTCGGCTGCACCGAATGTTCAGCGGGGGCATTGCGTGCCGGGTTATTCCTGTTCATAGCCGGGTCTTGCACCCCTCTGCCGGACGGAGTTCTTTCAACGGGAAAAGCATTGTTCGCATGTTGCTGAGGGGCAGGCATTCTTCCTGCGGGTGAACGGGCTTCCCTCAGACTGGCGACATGTGCCGGAGCAGGTCTTGTGCCGTTGACAGGTCCTCTGGTAACCTGCGGACGATACAGACGTACCTCATTCGAAGCGACTGTCTGGCCAGGTCTTGGGTTATCCCGGATCGTAACAGCATGTACCGGTTTCCCGGTCACTCTTTCCACTTCGCCACGGTCAGGACCCGGGATATAACGCGAGCGGCCTGAACTTGTCGGAGCCGTGCGGCTGATATAGGTGGATTTGTTCAACAAGGATTCATTGGAGGAACGCGGTCCGTAATATCGGCTCACATTGGGATCGGTGATGTATTCCTTTTGAACGAAGACCCAACTGTCACGCCTTGCATAATAAGGATCGCCGAAGGTAACACCAATGCTGATGCCAGGATAAAGTGGTGCCCATCCGTAATATCCCGGACAGGTTCTCCAGGCCACCCAGGCAGGAGCCCATTCCTCACCGGGAATCCACATCCATCCGTAAGAATCATCCATATACCAGCGTCCGTAATGGAAAGGAGCCCAGCCCCAGTCGTAATCGGAAACCCACAGCCAGCCGTCTTCCGTCCATACCCAGTGGCCTGCAGTGGCATACGGACTGAATCCCGCTTCCACGGAAGGCAGCCATACATAACCATAGGAAGGATAATCGATCCAGGTTCCGTAAGGACTTAATTCATCGTAAAAAACCTGAACGCTTACTCTTTGCGCTTGTGCTTTTTCGAATGACAAAAGCGAAAGGCAGGAAAGAAAAAGATAAAAAATTGTATGCCTGAATATATGCGAGGTTTTCATGTTGTCCTGTTTTTGGGTTTCTGCTGCCAGACTTAGGCTCAAGGCCATTAGCATGCTCTGCATGTAACACAGCAGGACCAGTCTGCAGATGATTACCTCAAAATTAGAAACGGGAAAGGAGAAGGATACGGGTATTTCGTTGAGAATCTAAAAATGATAGTCAAATACGGCGTTTGATGATTCAGAAGAAGAAGAAAAAAGGGGGAGAGAAATCTTAACTTATCCTGATAGGAGAATGAATAATACAGAAATAAGAAAGGATGTAAAGGGATTTATTTTACCAGAGAAGTGTGCGTCTGCTTTTCCGGGAAGGATCTGCGGTTGCTTTCTTGTCCTCCTGCAAACATTTTCTCAGCCAGATCGTAGCACTTTCCATCGTTGAAAAAAGACGTGTGGGTGAAGTGGGTTTGTGAAACTTGATGATGAAATTCCCGACGAGGCGGTTGGGGAGAGAATCCACCACGATGGCCTGTGCAATCAGGTATTTATAGGTTTCAGGGCGGTTCGCCCGTTCCATGCCTTCCTTGCTCATGTGTACGGTGGTGCGTGCATCAACCAGCACCACATACCGCTTGCCGTTTGCAAGTTTCATGGTGAGCTCAAAATTCTCGTCCACCTCTTCTGCATTCACTTCGGCATTTTCAAGCATCCGGCACACTAACAGTCCTTCTTCTAAAAATGAATATGCCGCAGTTTTCGTGTACACCTCCTCCATCTGCCTGAACTGTTTTTTTGGATATGCCCAAATGTAAAAACAAAATCAAGAAATAAAAATGAAATGAAAGAAAATCCAAACTCTTGCGCTCATAATATATTATAATATACTGGAATTAGATAGTGCGCTCACAAACAGCGCCGGAATAAAGGTTCATTCCATAAAACAGGGAGAGACCTGAGTATACAATTCTCGTCAAGCCTTGCTGTTTTGAGTACACCTCCGGATCCTGCTTTGCCTGCTTTATTTGTATCTTCGCGGACGAATAGAAAAACTATGGAAAACCGGAAAGTAAGAGTGCGCTTTGCACCAAGTCCCACAGGCCCGCTTCACATGGGTGGAGTGCGTACCGCCTTATACAATTACCTCTTCGCCAAACACCATGGCGGGGATTTTATTTTGCGCATTGAAGATACCGACCAGGATCGTTTCGTTCCCGGCGCGGAAGCCTATATCGTGGAAGCTCTCAAATGGTGCGGCATTGAACCCAACGAAGGCATCGGCTTCGGTGATGGGCCCTATGCCCCCTACCGCCAGAGCGACCGTAAGCCGATGTACCGCCAATATGCCGAGAAGCTCGTGCATGAAGGCCATGCCTATTATGCCTTCGATACCACCGAAGAGCTCACTGAGATGCGCAAGCGCATCGAAGCTGCCGGAGGTACCTCTTCTTACAACAGCATTACCCGTCAGAACATGAAAAACTCTTTGACATTGTCGGAAGACGAGGTGAAGCGAAGAGTGGATGCCGGTGAGCATTATGTCATCCGCATGAAAATACCGCGTAACGAAGAGATCCGTGTGAAAGACCTCATCCGTGGCTGGGTGGTTGTGCATACTTCCCAGATGGATGATAAGGTATTGTTTAAATCCGACGGCATGCCCACCTATCACCTGGCCAATGTGGTGGATGACTATACCATGAAAATCACACACGTCATCCGCGGCGAGGAATGGCTGCCTTCAG
>DASYGQ010000062.1:0-4662 GCA_035999585.1 Bacteroidia bacterium
TCTGAAATCGGGAACGCAAAGGCGATGCGCGGCATAAAATTAACCTGGGGTACATAGCTTGTGAAGGCCTTGATGGATACATCTTTGGGATTGGTGTTCTGGTTAGGATTCACCAGGTAAGGTGTTACGTTACCACCCTGGCTGATAATCGCCAGCTGCTTGGGGTCAGATACAATTGTACCGCTTGCATCGTACCAAACATCACCGCTCCGGTATCCGGTAATAGCCGTCGGGTTCTGAGGTGAATTTACATATACTACGTAGTCGTTTCCGATATTGCTTGGACGAGGCTGTTGCGGGAACTGACCCACAGGAATCTCACTGGCCGTTTTTGCTTCTTCAAACAGATATTTGTCTTTCAGCATCATCTGGTTGGCATCGTAACGGTCGATACGAAGACCTACATTGAACTTGATATTGCGGAAGTCGAATTTATCCTGGATATAACCAGCCATATAGATCGGGCGGAAAGCAGGGATTTCACGGGCATAGTTTCCGTTCGCATCCTGTTTGGTGAAGAAATCGTTCAGACTTGCATTTGTATTTGATTTTTTTCCGGTATAATCGTATCCGAAATAAGTGACATAGGCATTTCCATTGTTCAGCAGGTCATCGGCACTGAACATTTTCATGGAGTAAGTGCTTGGCGCATAGCTGTCCACATCTATCCAATTGGTTCCATTCTGCGCCATTCCCAACTGTGCTCTCAGGCTCTTATCAAATTGTTTCTGTGAAGCTCCGTCGTAATAACGGTTATAGTATATATAGTCATAAGTTCCTCCCGGCACATCAATAGGATGAGCCTTGTCGAGCTGAGAAAGGTGGAAGTTGGCAAGCTGACGCATGAGTGTCCAGAGTCCGAGTGAACTCACATTATACTGGCTTTCAGAGCGCTGATCGTATTCAAAACCAACCTGAATGGCGTGATTTTTGAAAACGTCGGCGGAGAAGTTTGCCCTGAGTGTTACCTGGGATTTATCAACCACATCGTATCCTCCATACTGGCGGCCGGTATTGTACCATAGGGAGTATACGTTTGAAGGACGGTCTCCATTGAGAAGACCTCCAAACTGCTGTACCTGACTGCCATTGACCACGTTTGAAGCTCCAACGTAATCATAGTACTGAGAAGTATAATCGGATGCAAGAGGATTGAGAGTGGAAGGGCTGAAAGTGAGAAGGGAATCTCCGAATCCATCCTGTTTGTAAACCTTAACAGGTTTCCCATTTACCATGATGGTATCCAGTTTGGTGGTACGCGTTTTATACTGATGATAGGTACCGTAATAACCATAATCAAAGAAATTATCTTTATGTACATCACTCTGGGTGATGACATGATCCTTTCCGTAACCGGCCTGAATGGTGTAATAGGCATTTTGCACGTTAGATGCTGATTTTTCCTTGGCATCCTTAGAATTCTGTGCATCGCCTCCGAATTTCTGAGTGACTTTTCCAAACACCCTCCAGGTGGTGGAAATAACCTGCGGATTATTGACCGGATTGAAAAGAGCATATTCATAAACAAAGGCATGGTTGTTATCGTAGTCGATGGAACCGCCAACCGTAAAGTTCACACTTGGGGATACTTTGAAATCGAGTTTACCGTTCAGGCGAAAAATTTTCTGAGCTACGTTTTGTCTCGCATCAATATGCTGAAGATCGCTTTTGGTCACAAATTCGGTGTTGGGAATAAACCCCTGACCTTGCGCTGCCGGGCGAAGCGGGGCCTGCTCAATAGCATGCAGCGTGGCATCGTTTACCTTGTAAAAGCCGATAGCTGAAGGATTGGGATCTTTTTCATAGCTGGTTTCACCAGAGACGATAAAACCGAGAATCGAATTTTTGACATCCGGATTGGCAGTGTCCTTTTTCATGATGATCGGACCACCAACGCTGAAACCGAGGAAATTGTATCCGAATTTATCGAGGAACTGAGAAGTGATGGCTTCCACACTTCCGAAATATTCACTTTGAGGACCACGCGTGGTGATGGAAACAACACCACCGGTAGCATCACCATAAGCAGCAGGCACACCGCCTGTGATTACACTCACCTGCTCCACACTGCTCTGGGGAACGCCGGCACTTCCGATTACTTTTTGCCCATCTACATAGTAAGATGTTCCAGCATCACGCTGTCCGCGCATGTTGAGCGCTTTACCTTCATCTGCCTGATAAACACCGGCAGTTGTGGCAGCAACGGAATTGATGTTCTTGGAAGGCATCGCCTGGTATTCTTCACGGGTAATCGTTCCACCCGATTTAGTATCCGGATCGATGAGTGGCTCTTTGTAGGATACAATGTTTACCCCGGTGATCGTGATGGAGGCTGCAGCCAGTTCAAGGTTCTGGTAAGTGGTTTTATCAACAGCCACCTGGACACCGGAAATCAATTGAGCCTGATAACCGGTATATGAAGCCTTCAGATCGTATTTGCCTGGATTCAGGGGTTTGATGATGAACTCACCATTGATGTCGGTATTGGCACCGGCCACCAGTGATCCATTCACCTGAGCAATAACGGTTGCAAACGGAATACCTTCCTTCGTATTTTTATCAATCAGCTTCCCTTTGATTGCGCCCTGAGAGAAGGCGACAACTGAAGAAATAAAAATGAAGGCAATAGAAAAGTATAATTTCCGTACCATATTATTGAATTAAGGATGTGAATTTTCGTGCAATTTGAAGTTGGTAAATATATGAAGAAAACATTTTCATGTGCAAATTTTATTTCAAAAAAGGCTGACAGGCTAAAAACCCTGATTTTCAGTAGCGCACATCGCTTCAACAGCAACAAAAAACTCTTTCACAAGTCCATGTTTGCAAGACCGGAGAGCATTTTTTTTGCACAAAAAAATGACGCAATCAGGGGGATGATTTGTTTAAAGAAATTAAAAAAACTGAGGGGGATGTAATCCGGAGACTAATACATGCAATTATACAACTATTTTTCGAAAAAGTTTCGTTTTCGAGAAATATATTTCGGCAGGAGCTGACAACTCCTGCCGAAAATCAATTTCAGTTCAAACGAATGGCAATGCAATTTTTCAAAATATGCGGGATCAACCGATCGCTCAGGCCTTAACTTATCTGTCTTGCTTTTTGGTCTTTTTCACACGGCGACGGTGGAACCAGCGCTTGAGAAAGAATTCCCGTTTGTGCTGATTGTTCATCTCCGCTTTGGCACGGTTTTCCTTCATGCGTCTCCGGGTAGCCTTTGTCTGTGAGTGCTTCTGGTAATCCTTCAGTGCTTTATCCTGGGCATGTTTTTTTCTACGGTCATCCCGCCAGTGTTTGCGGGCAGCCCGTCGTTGTTCACGCGATGCTCCGGGAGCCCGGGTATCCGGTTTCTCATTTGCGTTCAAAGCCACACCCTGCGCTGAAGTGATAGCGGGCAATGACAGGAAACACAGTATTGCCAGGATTTTCAGTAACTTTTTCATAGTGATCTGCTTATTTCAACAACCTTTAACATCAGCTTCTAAAAATACTTATTATTTTTGTTGGAATCAGTTAATTTTTTGATTCTTTCAATAAGCTGTCCTTTTTTTCGTTTCTACTGCAGGAATCTTTTTCATTCGTCTAACAATATTGAAATGACTACCCGCAAATCATTTATTGCTGTAAAACTTCTTTTCCTATTGTCACTTTTTGGTATGTTTTCCTGTCAGAAACAAAAACAACAGGTCGTTCCTTACGTTTATGTCGACATCCGGCTTTATTCTTCCGACCCCAGTTTTGTGCCCCTCAATTCTGCCGGTGGCTGGGCATATGCCAGCGGAGGAAACCGCGGAATACTTATTTACCGTAAATCTCTGAGCGACTTTGCCGCCTATGACCGTACGTGTACTTATAACCCTACGGATCCGAATGAGACAGTGAGCGTAGAAACAGCCAATAATGTTTTTGCTTCGGATGCCCATTGCGGGTCCAAATTCCTTATTACCGACGGCACAGTAAACAGAGGGCCGGCCACCATGGCACTGAAAGCCTATCAAACCACCTACGATGGGACTGTGCTTCACATTTTCAATTAACAGACAGACTAAGTAAGTGAGAACAGAGCTATTCCCTTTCCTTTCAATTGCCGAATACGGATCTGCTCCGTACCCTGTATAAAAAATAATTTTCTTCGCGTATATTGGGCTGACTGAACTCCTTCCGGAGGTCCAGGTTTTTGAATTGATCCTGCGGCAAAGGCTTATACGACAACACATACATTTCCTTTTCTCCGTTTTGAATAAAGAATTCCTGTATATCCTGGGGTGAAGGCAGGTACATGCGCTCCCTGAACAAGGCATATGTAAAACGCTCACGGCCGGGCAAATTGTAAAAAGGATGCCCGCTATAACCAATTACCGGTGTACAATAGGGCTTATTGATTCCGATGATTGTTGCAGAAGCAGGTATGTTCTGCCGGATATACCTCCCCGCTTCCATCGAATTACTGAAAGGATATTTTTTGTCTTTCCCGATAATCTTAAGTGAATGAATGAGCTGCGCCGGGATAATCAATACAAACAACAGAATGCGTGAGTAGTACATTGCAGGTTCGTTTTTATTCGCATCCGCAAAATTCAGTGCCAACAGCAAAAATAAAAAATGCAGCCCCCATTGTCGAGGTCCTCCGTGGTATACATAAGCCTGAAACAGGAGGAA
>DASYGQ010000069.1:0-4003 GCA_035999585.1 Bacteroidia bacterium
CTTGCTTTTTAGTTTTTCTCCCGACTCCTGATACTGAGCTTCGAGCTCAGGAGCATCCAACACAACAAGCTCCTGGCCTTGTTTTACCAGGCTGCCGCGGTCTACCAGCACTTCTTTTACAAAGCTGTTGACTTTGGCATACAAGTCCACTTCCTGAAAAGCTTTGAGCTCACCGGGTATTCTTATTTCACTTCCGATGGAAGCTTTGTGAACTGGAATGGTTTTAGGAACAAGAGCAGACTGATCTACTTTGGGTTTGGATTCCTGCTTAGTGCCACAGGCTGCAAGAAAGAGACAGAATCCAAGTGTGAGAGAAATATAGTTTAGCGTTTTCATATTCTTTTTTTATAATGTTTGTTCAGCAGAATGGTTATCGTAAAGAGGGCTTTCCGAATCCTCCGGATCTAAAGAAGCAGAAGTAATAGACTGTTTCGACAGAACAGAGGCAAAGATCAGTGGGAGTACGAGCAGAGCGGCGACTGTGGAGGCAAACAAGCCTCCGATAACTGCTCTTCCCAGCGGAGCGGTTTGCTCACCGGCTTCTCCCATTCCAGCCGCCATGGGTATCATACCTGCTATCATGGCCAGACTTGTCATCAGAATAGGTCTGATCCGCACCGCTGCACTTCGCATTGCGGCTCCAGTTGAATCGCCTTTGATCTTCCTGAGATTTTCGGCATTTGTCACCAGCAGAATTGCATTCGCCACTGAAACTCCAACAGACATGATTATGCCCATATACGATTGCAGATTAAGTGTCGAACCTGTTATCACGAGGGCTATGAGAGATCCGGCAAGAACGGCAGGGACTGTGGATAACACCACAAAAGAAACTTTGAACGACTGGAAGTTTGCTGTCAGCAGCAGAAAAATGACAATGATTGCAAGCAGCAAACCGGACTGGAGGCTGTCGAGCGTTTCTTTCAGTAGATTCACAAGGCCCTTTGTTTCAACACTCAGGCCGCGCGGTGGAGTACCAGCTGCATTAATAGCTTTCTGCACCTCTTTCGCTGCTGAGGCTAAGTCGGTTCCCTGCGTATTCGCTGTAATGGTGAGTACACGGCGTGGGCCATTGCGGTCATACTCACCGATAACGGTATCAGTTTTCAAAGTGGCCACATCACCCAGATTTGGGCGTGATTTACCCTGAAACAAAGGTATTTCAAGCAGATCATTTTTACTGTTCATCAGGTATTCGGGTACTTCTACCTGAACCTGATAAGCATAACCACTGTTAGGATCCATCCAGAAATTTTTCTCGGTGAAACGACTGGAGGAGGTGGCCGCAGTGAGCGATTTGCAAATCTCCGTGGCATTCAATCCCAATTGTCCGGCACGTTCGCGATCAATATTGATTTTGATGACCGGATAGCGAAGAGGCTGAGCGATCTGAACATCTCTCAGGAAAGAAATCTTTTTCATTTCAGCAAGCACCTTTTCTGCAAAGCCCCTGCCCTGCACAAGATCCTTTCCGGCAATCATCACCTCAATTGGTGTGGGTGAGCCCTGACTCATGATTTTATCGGTGAGGTCAATCGGTTCGAACGATAAGCGGAGGGAGGGTATCGACTCGTGTATCCGTGCCCGGAGTTTTTCTTTGAAAGCACTCATGTTCACGGAAACGTCCTCGTTCAGATTAACCTGAAGAATGGCTTCATGCGGGCCGCTGTTGAAAACAAGAATATTACTTGTTGCATAAGAGGAAGGCTGCAGTCCCACGTAAGCGGAACTTACTTCTACTTTGTCTTTTCCTCCGGCCTCAGCACTGATGATGTCCAGAACCTTTACCGTCATTTGCTCGGTGCGTTCAATGCGTGTCCCGTCAGGAGCGCGCAGCCGGAGCTGAAACTGGTGGGAGTTTACCCTCGGCAGAATATCTTTTCCGATGAAGACAAAGCAAATTGCAATAATGGAAAAACTCAGCACCAGATAAATTGCGATAACTTTTTTTCTCGCTGCCATCAGCTTTTCAAGTACACTAAGAAATTTCATTTTGAATCGATCGAAACGGCCCAGCTTTTCCGGATGTCGTTTTGAATCAGCCAGGTTGTGTATCACCTGTGATTCCTGCATTTTGTCGAGGGCCAGGCTGGGCGACTGATGTGCATGCTCCTCTTTCAGGAACCAGTTGGCAAGAATAGGAACCAGCGTTTGAGCTACCAGAAAAGCGGTGATCATGGAAAAGCCGACTGACAGGGATAAAGGAAGAAACATGGATTTGGGAATGCCTGACATCATGAAGGAAGGAGCAAACACGGCCAGGATGCAGAAAAGAATCAATAGCTCCGGGAACGCAATTTCACGACAGGCATCCAGAATGGCTTTTGCTTTGGGCTTTCCCATTTCAAGGTGCTGGTGGATGTTCTCAATTGTTACCGTGGCCATGTCAACCAATATGCCGATAGCCAGTGCAAGGCCGCTAAGGGTCATGATATTTATGGTCTGCCCGGCGGCATAGAGAAGCAATACCCCAATCAGAATAGAGATGGGGATGGTCATAATCACAATGAGCGCACTCCTGCGGTCGCCCAGAAAAAGGAGAACCATCAATCCGGTAAGTATAGCTCCGAGGGTTCCTTCTGAAATAAGACTCTTTACAGCATTGATAACATAAATACTTTGATCAAACTCGTAAGATATGGTAACATCCTCCGGAAGAAGGCTCTGCATCTGAGGTATGGCGGCTTTGACTCCTTTCACAACATCCCAGGTTGAAGCCTCCGCGCGTTTGGTTACGGGGATGTAGACAGCCCGTTTCCCATTCACAAGTGCATAGCCGGAAGTAACATCAGCCCCATCTTCAACGGTGGCCACGTCGCGGAAGAAGACAGCGGGCCCCTGACCTTTCAGGATCGGAATATTTTCAAACTCTTTTACCTGTTCAAGAACCGAATTAGTGGGAGTGATATACATCATGTCTCCGATCCGGATATTTCCTGCCGGAGTGATGGTATTGTTTTCAGCGAGCGCTTTGACCATTTCATCTGGAGTAACGTTATGACTCCGCATGAGGTCGGGATCGGCTTTGATGACAATAGTCCGGGCATTTCCACCGAAGGGCGGAGGAGACGAGACGCCGGGAATAGATGCAAACATTGGTCTGATCTTGGTGGAAGCCAGATCCTGCATTTCATTCAGGCTGCGCCCTTTGCTTTTGAAAACCAATTGTCCGACCGGCAATGATGATGCATCGAAGCGAACCACGATAGGTGGAAGGGTGGCCGAGGGCATCTGAGCCCTTGCCCGGCTTACCTGAGTGGAAACTTCAGCGGCAGCCTGGGCCATGTTGGTGCCGGGATAAAAAGAGAGGCGAAGCAAGGCAAGGCCCTGGATGTTTTTAACCTCGATGTTTTTGATTCCTGAAACATATAAGAATTGATCCTGATAACGTGTGGCAATGATGCCTTCCATTTGCTGGGGCGACATTCCGCCATAAGGCTGTGCCACATAAATCACCGGCAGGTCAAGTGCCGGAAAAATATCAATCGGAATGCGTGTGGCGGCGAGTACTGAGAAAAAAAGAAGTCCCAGCACAAGCACGATGATCGTAACCGGCCTTCTCAGCGCGGATATTAATAGTTTCATCTTATTTGGAGTTAGTGCTGTTTATAAATACATTGAAATCGCCACTGACCGATGCTTTTAATAACAAAGCTTTCCAGACAGCATCGCGGGCAATGGCATTATCTGCTTCGGCCCGGCTCAGGTTGTACAATGCCTGACTCAGATCCACGATATTGGCCAGTCCGGTCTTGTACATGGTAAACTTTTGTTTGTAGAAATCTGCTGCGGAGGCGTATTGTACAGGAGCCTGTTTTAGCTGTTCAAGAGAAATAAGCATTTTACTGTTGGCAAGTGTCATGTCGTTTTTCAGGTTCAGCGTTTCCGTTTCCAGCTCTGTTTTGGCTGCGTCGGTTCTGAAACGCTGTGCCGCCTGTTCTGCTTTCATCCGCGGGTAATCGAGAATGTTGAAAGTGCAGACAAGTCCCGCCGCATAATTAAA
>DASYGQ010000213.1:0-2277 GCA_035999585.1 Bacteroidia bacterium
AAAGCGATCCTCCTGCCGAACTGAAAGCCAAATTCAATGCGCTTAAAAATGTAGAAGAAAGCACCACAGCGAACGGCCTGACACGTTATACCGTCGGCAGCTTCCACGATTACTCCTCGGCACAGAAGCTCAAAGAGGAATTACACAAACAAGGCATTGATGGCGCCTTCGTGATTGCCTTCTTCAAGAACGAGCTCATCAGCGTTCCGGAAGCCATTGAGTTGCTCAGGCACTAAATTAAGGGTTACAATTCCGGATTAATCTATAAGCGTTTTGAATATTTGGGCATGTCCCCGCGAAGAGCGGGGTCGGGCTTTCGGCACTCGCTCTTTGCAGTTCAGAATTCTCTGTCACTTTCGATTTAACTTGAAAATATGTACTCCTCATCCAAATTGGTTGCTGCAAAGGAGCTCAGACAAAAATGCCTCAATCCCTCATGCAAAAAAAGTGCCTCTAAATTTAGACCTCGATTGGCTTTTAGGATGTTCGAGTAGTAGTACTTGTGCAGTAATGACTCATTGGGAGCAAATCGAACTCACGGTTTTAGAAGGCGGCATAGGGAAATTATATCCGAATACGATGATTTGATTTCTCATACTTATCAAGGCTCTCGAAAGAACAGTAATCTGTTTTAGCACGGACTCAACTCAGTTAAGCTTGAATTCAGATGTAAAATGGAAATGAATGCCGGGGTTGTTTTCGATGGCATTGTTCAGTGCCCAGGATGATTCAGAGAGATATACCGGGTTATTGTCTTTGTCGTAAGCCACCCGCTGCGAACGGAAGCGGGTAAACTCTTCAAAATCCTCCGGCTTGTCATAGGTCATCCAGCAGGCTTTGTGCAAAGGCAAAGTCGCAAAACGGCAGGATGCTCCGTATTCCTGGAGCAAACGGTACTGGATCACCTCAAACTGAAGTTCACCCACAGTGCCGATGATTTTTTTATTCCCGGGCTGCTGCAGAAAGAGCTGAGCCACCCCTTCGTCGGTAAGCTGCTGAATGCCTTTCTCCAGCTGTTTGGTTTTAAGAGGATCGGTATTGACCAGTTCTTTGAATATCTCCGGAGAAAAGCTTGGTATGCCCTTGTACATAAAATTTTCGCCTTCGCTGAGTGTATCCCCGATCTTGAAATTGCCGGTGTCGTAAAGGCCCACCACGTCCCCGGGATAAGCCTCTTCGATCAGGTTCTTGTCCTGCGCCATGAAGTTCACAGGATTGGCGAAGCGGAAGTCCTTATTGATACGCACATGGTGGTAAAACTTGTTGCGTTCGAACTTTCCGCTGACAATGCGGAGAAAAGCGATCCTGTCGCGGTGCCGCGGATCGAGGTTGGCATGAATCTTAAACACAAAACCGCTGAATTTGTTTTCATCGGGTTCTACCATACGCACATCGCTCATGCGACCGCGGGGAGAAGGAGAGATTTCCACGAAGCAGTCGAGCAGCTCCTTCACACCAAAGTTATTCAGGGCACTTCCGAAAAAGACCGGAGCCACACTTCCTTCGAGGTATTTGTCGCGTGTGAAAGGATCATACACACCGTTGATGAGTTCAATGTCCTCGCGCAGCTGATCTGCAAACTCACCGATCTGCTGATCCAGCACTTCATCATCCAGGCTCTGAATGGTCACCTTTTCATCTTCAATCGTGGTTTTATTGGCTTTGAACAGCTGAAGGTTTTTTTCATAGATATTATAGACCCCTTTGAAACGGGCTCCGTTGCTGATGGGCCAGCTCAGGGGTCTCACACGTATATTCAGTTTCTTTTCCAGCTCATCGAGCAGGTCGAAAGGGCTTCCGCCTTCGCGGTCCATCTTATTCACGAACACAATCACCGGGGTATTGCGCATGCGGCAGACACCCATGAGTTTTTCGGTTTGCTCCTCCACCCCTTTGACGGCATCCACGACAAGGATGACACTATCCACAGCGGTCAGGGTGCGATATGTATCTTCGGCAAAATCCTTGTGACCGGGAGTATCCAGCAGGTTCACCTTCATGTTGTGGTAATCAAAAGCCATGACGGAGGTGGCCACGGAGATACCTCTCTGTTTTTCGATTTCCATAAAGTCGGACGTAGCCGTTTTACGGATTTTATTGCTCTTGACAGCCCCTGCCACCTGGATGGCACCGCCAAAGAGCAGGAATTTCTCGGTCAGCGTTGTCTTACCCGCATCGGGGTGAGAGATAATGGCAAAGGTCCTTCTCCTGTTGATTTCTTCGTTGAAGCTCATTGTTGAAAATAAAGAGGGCAAATTTAGCAAAATGATCGGTTGG
>DASYGQ010000074.1:0-11054 GCA_035999585.1 Bacteroidia bacterium
CTTAATTACATCGATGTGCCCGTTATCTTCCGGCATAAGCTACATATGAATATCCGCCGCAAGCCAATGGACAGGCTTGAAATTGAGGGAGGTGTATCGTTCGACAGGCTAATCAGCTATTCGTATACAGATGGCACCAATTACCCTCGTGTGGTGAACCCCAATACGCTCAATTCCACCACAGGCAGTTTACTGGCCGGACTTAACTTCAACCTTACCCCCCATCTTTATTTTACGCTGCGCTACAGCAATTCCTTCATACCGGCCCTCAAACGCAACAGTGTGCCAGCCGCCTTTTACCGCTACGCATACAACAGCGGAAACAACCAGGTTGTACTCTTTGCGGTCAAATATGTATTCGGATTGCCCAAAGAACTGCGCCAGAAAAATGCAGACAATGCAGCTCCCCCAACTGATACACCAAGCCCCCAATAAAACACCATGAGCAACAACGATGTGATGAAAAAGTTAAGGGTGGCCCTGCAACTGAGAGATGATCAGATTGTGGAGATCCTGGCCCTTGTTGATTTCAAGATCACCAAAACCGAACTGAGCGCCTTTTTCAGGCATGAGGACCATGAAAACTTCAAGCCCTGCGGTGATCAGGTGCTCCGGAATTTCCTGAACGGACTGGTCATTTACAAACGCGGACCCAGACCGGAGCAGAAATAACGCATTACCCTTCTTTGCCTTCGCCTTATCCATTCCTAATCCCATTCTTCCTATGCTCTCGCTTGAAAATATTTCACTTGATAAATTGTCCGTTCATTTCGTTGGTAATAAAGCAAGGGAAGAAGGGCTGGTGCTGGCTAAAAAAGCACTGGGCAAGCTGGACGAGGCTCAGGAACAGGAGCTCTGGCGCTTCTTTCTTTCCTCCTTCAAAAACGTATCGGAGTTTTACCGGTTCACCCATTCATCCGACATCGAACTGAACGAAGTCCGTAAATTCTGTTCCGAAGCCTTTGACGACCCTGCACGGTTTCACAAAGCCTCCGAGAAAACAGCGAAGCTCTTGTATGAATGCTCCACACATGCCAAAATCAAAGGCGGTGAATTGTATGTGGCTTTCCTGAGCAATTGTGTGCTGAACGACAAGGAAGTGAATGCCATCGGTCTTTTCAAATCCGAAACAAAAGATACTTTTATCCAGGCTGAACACAGTGGTGATAACTATGAACTTCATTTTGAATCGGGAGCCTGGAAGCCGGACAAGGCTTGTCTGATCGTGGAAAGCGATGATGAAGACGGCTTTAAGATCTGTCTGGCCGACTCCATGGCCAAATCAGCCGAAGCTGTTTACTGGAAGGATGACTTCCTGAAGATAGAACCTTGTCCGGATGATTATCATCACACCCGGAATTACATGAACGTCTGCAAAAATTTTGTGACCAATCACATTGCCAATGAGTTTGAAATAAGCAAAACCGATCAGATTGCCTATCTGAATAAATCAGTGGAGTATTTCAAGCAGAATGAGCAATTCAATGAAAAGGAGTTTACAAAGGAAGTGTTTGAAGATAAAAATGTAATCCGCTCCTTCCAGGAATACAAGGCCGGATATCAGGAAGAAAACCGGCTGGAGATTGAGGAGGATTTTGAGATATCTGCACCGGCCGTTAAGAAGCAGGCCAAAGTATTCAAGAGTGTTTTAAAGCTGGATAAGAATTTTCACATTTATATTCATGGCAGGCAGGACTTCATTGAGAAAGGTACTGAGAAAGATGGCCGTAAATTCTATAAGATCTATTACACCGAGGAATCCTGACCGGAATCTCAGGTGCGGTTCATCCAGCGCTGATAATACTCAAAATAATTTTCCAGCTTGTTCAGGGCTCTGACCACAACGGCTCCATAATCATCCTGTATATCGCTTACAAAAACGTCGAGTTCAAGCGCTGCAGCCCGGTAGGCATAATACCGCTGATAATATTCGACGGCAAGCAGTTCCTTCTTGGAAAGGAAACAGGAGCTGCTTTTTTTCCATTCATCCCACTTCTGGTAGTGTTCCATCACCGAATGAAATACCTCCTCATCGACCGTTGAATTGATTACGTGCTTCATATTCCCTGATTTTCGCATCTTTCCCGACGCATGTTTCACAAACTGAGAAACGCTTCCCGGGGATTATACCCCCGTTTCTTCCCCATATTTTTAACTTCCTGCATTTGCAGGTAGTAAAGTTCAAAAAAAATGTTTTTCCTTGCTACACGTTGAAATACCTATTTTTGAAACCTCTTCCCTCCTATTAAATACTTAGTGAATGGCTATGATATTTCTTATTTAAAATAACATAATTGCTTTAAAATTATACCATTATTTGCGATTTATGCTGCATTTCACGTTCTTTAATGCCAAATACACCCTATCGAAATGCCTTTTTATCCCTCAAAATAACCTACGTATTTAAACGTACCCTTTTTTTTCTTCTGATTTTCCGGCATTCATTAACCTTTTCTGAATTCGCATCCGATTTATCAATTTTAAGGTTTAATTTTCTGTATCATTTATAATATTGCAAATATATTCTGATTCAGTATGGCTAAAAAATTCAGGGTTTTAAGCATGGACGGCGGCGGACTGAGAGGTCTTATTCCGGTACTGATACTTCGCGAACTCGAAAGCCGCTCGGGCAAGCGCATTCACGAAATGTTTGATCTGATGGCTGGAACCTCCACAGGCGGGCTCATTGCCTGCGCTGTTGCAGCGGGACTTAACGGCAAAGATCCCTTGCTGAATCTCGATCAGATCTATGAGGTATACATGAAGCGGGGAAAAGAAATTTTTCCGCCGCGTGGCTGGGCGGGCAACATGATCAGTAAAATTGTTTCGCTGAAACGGCCAACATACAGCACAGCAGGCCTCGATCAGGTGCTGAAGGATTTGTTCCATCAGAGCCGTATCACCGACTGCCTGAAACCCATTTTCATTCCAACCTATGATATGTTTAACAACGAGGCTGTTTTTTTCAAGAGCCGGCACGCGGTACAGGACAAGGCTTCGGATGCTTTGCTCTATGACGTATGCAGGGCCACCTCCGCAGCGCCTACTTATTTCCCGCCCTACGACATTTCTTATGAAAACAAACAACGCACCTTTATCGACGGCGGCGTATTCATGAACAATCCAACGGTAGGTGCTGTCATCGAAATCAGCAAATACCATACAGACCCGATATACAACAGGCCTGATCTGCAGTTCGAGGATATCTGCGTGCTGTCGCTCGGAACCGGACATTATACCGCACAGATTTCTCCTGACAAAGTAAACAACTGGGGTGAACTGGACTGGGCCAAGCCCATTTCAGATATCATGATGCAGGCTGTGAGCCAGTCGATCGTATATGAAGCAGATGAATTGCTTTCGGATGGTCAGTTCCTCAACCTCAGCATGGTTATTTCCAATCCGGCCTACTCCGGAATGGCCGACGCATCGGATGAGACCCGCAATTACCTGATTGCCGAAACGGAAAAACAGGTCACACGCAACAAACAACAAATGGATGCCCTGGATCAGTTCATACAGAAAGCAGAGCTCGCCTGACTATTCTCCCGCCGGAACTCCGGAACTCTTTACCCTCCGCATGCGGTAGGCTAAAAAAATCAAACCCGCACTGATCGCGAGACTGATCAGGATATAGATGACATCTTCGCGGGATGCCCCGATTGTATCGGCCTGCGCCGGGATGCGATTGTGATCCATGAGGTAATAAATGACCACCCCGAAAGCATTATTGGTGAAGTGCCCAAGAATGGGAATCCACAAACTTCCGCTCCAGGAATAAAGATAACCGAACAGCGCCCCCAGCAGCACGCGGGGCAGAAAGCCGAAGAACTGCACATGAACAGCACTGAACACAACAGCAGTGACCCAGATTGCCAGATGGCTTTTACCGGTCCACTCCTTTAGCAATGTCTGCAAAGCCCCCCGGAACAGGAGCTCCTCACCCACTGCGGCCAGGAAGGCGATGATGAACAGATCCACCAGCAGCCCTTTGATCCCATCCACATGCATGAATGCTTTTGTCATTTTGGCGGCTTCATCTTCTTTGTCTCTCATCCAGCGGCCCATACCCGAGAGCGCATCCGGAAAAACCATACGGCTGTTGAGCTCGCCAAACAGGTTGATCAGCGGGCCTGCGGCTACCGCCAGGCAAATGCCCAGCAGACACCAGTAAAGACCGGGTCTTGTGTTCAGGCCAAGAAAAGAAAGAGGGGAAACAGAAACCATGCGGGCCATAACCAGGGCCGGCAATACAAACATACCAAGAGCGCTGACCACCTGAATGAATTTCATGGCCTGCAAAACATCCGGCCGCTCCATGTCATTCAGTACATAAGGATTCCCAAGAATATTCAGATGAAAAATAAACTGGGCTCCAAGTAACCCGATCAGTGTGGCTATGGCGCCCCCAAGCAGGGAAAAGCCCAGAAGCGTGATGATTTTGAGAGCCGGATACTGTGATTCCAGCGGTGCTTTGCGGCGGGAAGGCATGATCGGCGCCGGATTTTCAAGAGGTTGTTCGGTCATATCATTCGCTTTTCCTTTCCCTGCGGGGGAAGGGGTTAATTTTGTAATTTTGCAAAGATAGAGGGAATCTCCATTGAATCAGAAAAAGCAGCATCCCTCCTCTTCTACATGGTCAAAATAGGTCACATCGAACTCGGAGATTTTCCGCTTCTGCTTGCTCCCATGGAGGACGTGAGCGATCCGCCTTTCCGTTATGTCTGCAAGCAATATGGCGCCGATCTGATGTATACTGAATTTGTATCCTCCGAAGGGCTCATCCGCGACGCAGCCAAAAGCGTGAAGAAGCTGGATATTTTCGAATACGAGCGTCCCATTGGAATCCAGCTTTTCGGAAGCGACATCGATTCGATGCGCGAGGCGGGCATCATAGCCGACCGTGCCAATCCCGACCTGATCGACATCAATTACGGTTGCCCGGTAAAGAACGTGGCCTGCCGCGGCGCAGGGGCAGCGCTTCTTCAGGACATCCCGAAAATGGTGAAGATGACTTCCGAAATTGTTAAAATAGCAAACCGCCCCGTCACCGTTAAAACACGCCTGGGCTGGGACGACAGCACCAAGAATGTAACGGAAGTGGCCGAACGTCTTCAGGACATCGGAATCCAGGCACTCAGCGTACATGGCCGCACCCGTTCACAGATGTATAAAGGAGACGCCGACTGGACCCTCATCGGCGAAATCAAAAACAATCCGCGCATCCACATCCCGATTTTCGGAAACGGCGATGTGAGCACTCCTGAAAAAGCGCTGGAGATGAAAAACCGTTTTGGTGTGGATGGCGTCATGATTGGCCGTGGCAGCATCGGTTACCCCTGGATCTTCAATGAAATTAAACATTTCATGCGTACCGGAACACACCTGCCGGCCCCGGTCATTGCCGACCGCGTGAAAGTGTGCCGTGCGCATCTGGATAAATCCATCGAGTGGAAAGGGCCGCGACTGGGCATCATTGAGATGCGCCGTCACTATACCAATTACTTCAAGGGTCTTCCCAATTTCCGTGACCACCGCATGAAGCTTGTCACCTGTGATGGATATGAAGAGCTTATTTCACTGCTGGACGAGGTAAACGGAATGTACTCCGAGAGCGAAGCTTCCTTCTGACCATTTCCGGATCTTAACTGGCGGTACGGATATGCTTGCGTGTGAATATCCGCACCGGGTACCAGGCCGCGACAAATCCAATGACCATTACAAAAGCCAGGATCGCCAGCAGGTCGCCAACCTCAATGGCTACAGGATACGCATCCACCACCATTTTCCCTTCCCCGAAGCGGACCAGTCCGTACTTCATCTGAAGCAGACAAATCACCACCCCGAGCACCAGGCCTGTGATGGACCCCAGAAAGGAAATCATCAGGCCTTCCGTGAAAAAAATATTGCGGATCAGACCCACGTCAGCACCCATACTTGAGAGTGTGCCGATGTCCTTTTGCTTTTCAATGATGAGCATGGTGAGTGAACCGATGATGTTGAAGGTGGCGATCACCAGTACAAAAATGAGGATCATGGAGGTCCACAGTTTTTCTGATTGCAGCGTTTTGAAGAGCAGTTCATTCTGCTGGTAACGGTTCTTCACCACAAATGCACTGCCCATGATACTGCTGATCTGCTGCTGGATTTTATTCTTGTCAGCCCCGGGGCGTAAAGCTATTTCAAGGGCGGAAGACGCTTTACCTTCGCCCAGCAGTTTGCGTGCAAAGCCGATAGACACGATCATGTATTTATAATCAAAATCATCGGCAATGGTAAATGCGCCGGCCACCATGATGCTTTTTTTGTTGAAGGGCTGCTCGATGCTGGTCGGGTTCAGATTCAGATCGGCCCCTTTGCGCGGAACGAATACACGGATAGGAGTGAAATTGTTTTCGTTGGGAATATCCAGTCTTTGTTCAAGCCCGCGGCCAATCACCGAATAGGGAATGCTGTCGGCCCCTAATTTGAAAACGCCCCAGCGCATCAGGGTATCAAAATGCGTCATGGCCACAAAATCGGGACCGACACCTTTGAGCGTGGCAATGATCTGCCGGTCTTCATAGTTCAGCAAAGCATTTTCTTCCAGCACTTCCGAATAATAGGCGATTCCGTTTATTTTTTGGATCTCACGCTTCTTCAGCGAATCCATTTCAAATGTTTTGCCCAGGCGGGGGCTTACCTGGATATCAGTATTGAAAGAGCTGTAGCGCGACTCGACCAGGTTGGTGAGGCCATTCAGTCCGCTGAGAATGATCACAAGGGAAATGGTGACCACTGCCACACAGAAGACGGAGATAAGCGTGATGATATTGATCGCGTTATGCGATTTTTTGGAGAAGAGATACCGGCGTGCTATGAAAAAAGGAAGATTCATTCAGGGTATTTGTTCGAAAACCTTTGCGCAATGGGCCGCGGATTATCATGATTTGTTATGATTGACGCAGATCAGTTTTTATCATAAGAATCATGATAATCCGCGGCCGGTCAACCGTCTTACTTCCAGGCTTTGACAATCAGCCCTGTTCCGGTTTTGTGTTTCATGACGGTATCCAGGTAGTTCAGCACAAAAGCGAAAGGGTAAGTGACCAGGTAATAAAAAGGCAGCACAATGAAAAACAATTTGCTCATGCCCAGCATCAGGATCGGGTATTTCATCGACAGCCTCCAGGATATTTTACCGGGTGCCCCATAAGAATATCGTGCTTCCACTTTGGAGAAACCGGCCGAAAGCAGTTTTCTTTCAATATCCTGAATGTTGTATCCGTCGCGCACATGTTCCTCAATGAATGAGGTTTCGCCATCGCCCTGCACATCGGATCCTCCCTGATCGGAAGGGGTGGAGATGAGCAGCATGCCGCCCGGTTTGAGGGAGGCGCAGATATTTTTGAAAACAAGCACATCTTCGAGGATGTGTTCCATCACATCCACCGAAAGAGCCAGATCGTATTCGTTATTTTTCACAAAGCGGGTCAGGTCGGCCACTTCAAACTTCACATGTGTGCGCCCGATCTGCTGAAAAAAACGGTTGCAGTCTTCCACCTGTTCCTGTTTCACGTCCACAGCCAGGATGTTCCAGTTCGGATTCATCCCGGAAAGGTAAAAGGTATGTTGTCCGAATCCGGCCCCGGCATCCAGGATACTGACCTGGTTACCCTGGGTTTTCTTCCATTTGTTCAGTTCATCATGCACATGCCAGGCACGCAGCAGCAGGAGATCAAGCAGGTGATAAAAAGTTTTGCGCAGGAAGGGAGATTTGTTGAATACACCGCCTACACTTCTTTTGATCGGATCGTAATGCATGAGCTGTCTGGAGTTTTTTTAGGAATGCAGGGATTGGGTTTGCAGGGATTTTATTCCGCGTTTTAATGTTTTTTCAGCAAATCATCGATGTGTTCGGCATAATCGAGGGAGTCGTCCAGGAAAAACATGAGGTTCGGGATGACCCGCACCTGTTTCTTGATCTGATCGCCCAGGGCTTTGCGTATTTCGATGGTCTTGGTTTTGATTTTGGTGAGTACAGCCTCTTTGTCTTTCACGGGGAACAGGCTGACATATACTTTGGCCACGCCGAGGTCGGGACTGACACGTACCTGGGTGACGGTAATCATAACGGGTCCGAACATATTCCGGGCATCTCTTTGAAAAATGGTGCCCAGTTCCTTTTGTATGAGTCTCGAAACTTTGAGCTGGCGGGTTGAATCCATGGGGGCAAAAGTACAGTTTTTGGTGGAATTGAGGGGAGATATCCGGCAATATTGAAATTGAGAACCGGGCTTTCAGGGTCTGGGACAAAAAAAATCCTCCGCAGCGGAGGATTATATGATGTCCTTATGCCAGGTTCAGGGACTGATAATCACCTTTTGTTTGTAAATGGCATTGTCGGAACTGGCGGTGATCAGGTATACACCGGGGGCAAGTCCGTTTTCGGGATCTATCGCATGAATGATATCGCCTGATTGTCCGGTGAGGATTACCTTGGAAAAAGATTGCCTGCCCTGCATGTCATACACAACAATCAAAACTTCCTTGTTTACGAATTCACTGCCGCTGAGTTTCATGTTCAGGGTTTCGCCATGGGAAGGGTTAGGGAATATTTCCATTGCGGCACTGCTTTGGATGTTGATTCCAACTGGGGCATAAATTTTTGACTGTCCGTTGAAATCAAACTGTTTGAGTCTGTAATAGGAAACTCCATCATAAGGCTTCTTATCGCAAAGGAGATAGTGCAATTGTTCGGAACTGTTGCCTGCGCCTTTTACTTTACCAACGGTCTCGTAGGTGGCTCCGTCTCCGGTGCGTTCAACGATGTAATAATCGCAATTTGTTTCGGTGGCTGTTGTCCAGGTAATATCGACCTGTTTCTGGCTGTTGAGGACTGCATTGAAGGAAAGTAAATCCACCGGAAGGGGATTAGTAGTGGACACCAGTACCCAGGGTGAAAAAGCATCTGCACCTGTTGCACTAACGGTACCGGTGCCTGCTCCGGTAACACCGGCTGCGCCACCTCCGGGATACACAACACCCATGGTTGCAGTACCACCAATCAAGGTACCCCACCAGGCATTGGCTGCATCCCAATGCTGGGCAGACAGATTAGTTCCACACGCGGCAGAAACAGTGTTTTCCGCACCCAGATAGCTGAAAGTAAGATTCGCAATTGGTGTTGTTCCACCAACCGTGATTTGCCAGAACCGGTTCACTGCGAGAATGGTTGTTGCAGCTCCCGGGTTACAGGATGCACTGTTTGTGGCAAGTCCGTTCATTCCGGTTGCGGCAGGAACACCGGAAGGAAGTGGTGCATTGGATGCGGTGTGGTATGTTTCAAGACCGACGGTAGTGGCAGCTGCGCCGGCTGTTGTAACGGCAAAAGTAAATGGGATATAGGATCCGCTATAGCCAAAGGGGAAAATAAAGGAGTTTCCGGCTGCTGCTGCACCGATGTTCCACTGAAGTATACTTGTATTGGCGCCGGCGTCTTCACTGATGACATAAGTGGTTGCGCTGCCTGCTGAAATGGCCGTAGTTGCGGAACTTTGAAGGGTGAGGATAAATCCGTTCAGTTTATATGAACCGGTGGTCAGTGTCATCACATGGCTGACCTGGGTGGCGATATTCTGAGTAACCCCGGTTGCGACACCAGAGGTGTTTTTGATGATGAGGTTGTAGAATGTGGTTGAGGTAGGTCCGTTAATGCTTTGTGCTCCGCCGCCGTTAAAGGTAACACTGTTGAGACCCGGAGTGAAAGCCGTGCCTAAATTGGTCCAGTTTCCGGATACGTTAAAACTGCCTGCCGCAGTAACTGTTTTGGCTGCGTTGATCTGGAGGTTGCCAAAGGTCAGTGTTGTTGTGCCGGGTGTCACAGATGCAGACGCTGTAAAAATGGAATTGCTGCCGGAATTAAAGGTGAGAGTACCGGCACCCGTTCCGGTGATGTTACCATTAAAGTTCAGCGTGGAACCCGAAACTGTTGTGAATGCGGGGCTGTTTGTATTGTCATAGGTGAATGCCGGGGCAGCATTGAAATTAATGGTTCCAGTTCCGGTCACTGCAAGTGTGCCGGATGTTCCTCCGGCCGTTCCAAGAGTAAACAAACTTGAGAAAGTAATGCTGCCGGTAGTCACGTTCAAAAGTTGGCTGGCAGCTGTGGTGTTTGTCGCCGCAAAACTCGCAACACCAGTCACGGTTAATGAACCGGTGGTAACGCTTGTTTCTGCGATATTGGTAGCTGACGATCCTGCATATATAAGTTTGCCGCCAACGGTAGCTGTTCCTGCATTGATATTCCAGGAAGAGGTCACTGCGGCGGTTGGCTGGTTGATTGTAACGTCTGAGGTTGTTGTAAGATCAATCCCTGCGCTGTGGGTAAAGTTAACTGCACCAGCTATTGCGTTCAAAGTCAACGTATGGGCCGTAGCGGAATGCACTAATGTGACTACGCCTGTATTCTTCATAGTCATATCGTAAAATGCAGTTGTTAAGGTTCCGTCAATTTTTTGTGCAGATGTTGAGTTAAACTCGACAATTCCTGTGCGACATGTGAAAGCTCCTGCATTATAAAAAGCGTTGCCGGATGCATCAGCACCGGTGAGAGTAAGCGTATTGGAAGCGCCTCCGGAGAAATAATCTTCCGTGTCAAAAGTGGTATTTGTTTTAATAGTAAGACTTAAAAACTGGAAATTTTTAGGGCCAGCCACGAGCTGTAGTTTTTGAGAAAAGGCGCCTGAGCCATCGATTACCACATTCGGATAATTGGTACTCGGCCAGCCCACAAAAGTATAGGCCCAACTGGCCGTAGAAGATGCATTTCCAAATTGAACGGTACCACCCGAAACATTGTAATTTGCCGAATTCATCGCTCCGATATTGGTACTTCCAAAATCCATGTCTACGGCATTGGAGCTTGAATTTTGAAACACAATGGTGCCATTTGACATGATAGTTTGGCCGCCGGCCACATTGCTCAATCCAAAACTTTCTCCCAAACCAGTATTTGTCCCCCCTGTATTAATCAGGATTGTTCCGCCGCTCATATTGAAAATAACAGGATTGGT
>DASYGQ010000343.1:0-8566 GCA_035999585.1 Bacteroidia bacterium
CTCCTTTTAGGAGGTTGATTTTTATACCAGATTATCTTTATTTATGTGTCCTGAACCGATCAATGCTGTATTAATGCAAATAAAACTCAAAGTACTTCTTTTCTTCTTCTTGGTATCCGCAGCGGCATCCTGCTTTTGTCAGACAGATCCACTTCTGAAACAAATATTTTTTGATTTGGATCCGAATGACAGCCGTTCATTGCTCTGTAAAAAAGCAAAAGAAAGCTCCTTATTTGAACAAATCATCATTCCTTCTGATACCCTGCCCTTCAGTCCCACATACGATACCTATTATTGTAAAGTCAGGAGTAATGGTTTTGTTAAAACCGAACCTGATTCCATACGCATGCAAATCAGCTTCGGAATGACTGCTCCTGTGCGTAAATCTGAGAGCAAGGAGGCATACAGCATGCATGCTATCAGCTATAATTATTCCTACATCGGACTTGAATACTTTTTCCACTCGAATGAAACGGCAGAGCGCGCTTACAAAGATTTTATCGCAATTGTTCAAGCAGACGGAAAACAACTTGAAGAAACAGGCCAATCCGGAACAACTGGAAAATCAACAGCAGGCAAGGTTTATTACTATGTCAAAACCTCCCCGGAAACAGAGCTACGTATACTGAAGATGGCTTTGCTAAATCACACATATTCTCTGCGTATTGAATATGAAAGGCCCGATAAATAACAGAGTTCCATTTATCCTGGGCTTATAACAACTATTTTACAACGTTAATAAATTGGCAGCTGCCCTGCTTTTGACAATACCAAAACTGTCCTTTCCAATTCATATGAAAACGGAAATACTTGTTACACGGACTGCAAAAATAAGCTATCTATCTGAAGACATCCTTGAGATTGTTGTTTTACAGGATTCAGAGGTGGAAGAAGAAGATGCAAGGGAAAATTACATGGCTTGTAAGAAACTTAGCGAAGGCAGAAAGATGGCCGTTCTCATAGATTCCAGAGTTCGCACCACTGCGACCAAAGAAGCCAGGAGCCTATCATCGGGTCCGCTCGTTTCTGAATTCGTTATAGCAAGAGCAATCCTCACTGATTCAGTTTCCGTGAAGCTTTTAGGTAATTTTTACATAAATTTCCACAAACCTCTTTCTCCCACCCAGCTTTTCCGCGACAAGAAAAAAGCGATAGAATGGCTTGAAAAAGAATTATCCAAACATCAGAAAACTGTAAAGGCATGAGATAATTACAGATCACGGACACAAGACGTCAGGCTATATGCTTCTATCAGTTTTTAATTACTGATGAACACTTTCCAAGAAACACTATTATTCTCCTTTCATTCAGAATTTATGTATTCCGTGAATTCAAAAAAACAATTGTTTAGCCGCGAAACCAATATCCCATCTGAAAAATGTGCCCTTCAAAACGATCAATTAAACAGCGTAAGATGGCTCCTGACTTCTTTTGCAGATCATTTTCAACGACTTCCTCCTACTTAGAAGGTTATTCGGGCCGAAAAGACGATATTTGCAACGGCTTCATTTAAAGCCATAAACATTATGCGAAAATTATTGCAGCCCCTTATTAAAACAATTTTCAACAGGAAAGATCCGGTTTCCGCCAATGTGTATACAAACCCAGTCAAACTTCAAAACAAACACTTAAAAAATTGCCGAATACTGGCCGACAGAAATGAAATCCTTCTGTATATGCCCCCAAACGCTCATGTAGCTGAGATAGGAGTATTGGGAGGAGATTTTTCAGCTCTTATCCTTGAACAAACAAAGCCGGCCTCACTTTTTCTCATTGATACTTTCTGCTCTCCCGATTGGGCCGGCCAGGCTCATCAGCGTTTTGATTCCGCCTCTCATCTTTCATTTATACAGAAAAGATTTCAAAGTGAGATTCAAAACAAACAGATAATCCTTCTTCAGGGTATGTCCGCTAAGAAAATGAGAGAAATACCGGATCGCACCCTCGACTGGATTTATATCGATGCTGATCACTCATATGCTGCTGTTGCCGAAGACCTTCGCCAAGCCCGTCGTCTGGTAAAACCGGAGGGATTTATTGTAATGAATGATTATATTTTCTTCTCGCACCACGAAAGTATAGAATATGGTGTTGTTCATGCTGTAAACGAATTCTGCCTCCAAGAAAACTTTGAAATCGTTTACCTTGCTCTCCATCCACAAATGTATTGCGATGTTGTCCTGAAATGGATTCCACCAGATCTTCAAAATGAATAAGTGTTCATCCGTCAGAATGTCTTGTTCAGGCCTTATTTATCCTGTTTTAGCATAATGACTCTTTACTTGTTTGCCAGAATTGATTTTTCTCAATAAATTAACTTCAGGAATTGCTTATTTTTATCCGCTGTTTCTCACTAAAGCATAAATAAAACATGTTTTTTTTCATCTCTTCCATTTCAAAAATGAGCTTTCGGAGGCCAGCGATAGTGTTTATCGTTTCATCATTTCTTATTTATTTTTCCTCCTGCAGGACAAGTTCAGAACTAGCAGCAAACCGTTGCATACCGATGGAAAAGGCCTATGCCTCTCTTTTAAAGGAAAGAGACAGTCTCCTTCTTGAAAACAAACGACTGAAACAGGACAACCGGCTTCTGGGCAAAACTCTTACCGATCAAATGGTCGAACAGGACATTACACCTGACGAATAATTTTTTATTTTTCTTTTCATGTAAACGCAAAATGCACGGTCAAACCGTGCATTTTGCGTTTACCCATTTACCCCACCTTCCAAAGGTCTTCCAGGGGCTACGTATTTAGACGTAAAGCGCCCTACGCTTATAGCCGCATTTACGCGCATACCGGCAAATTAGACCACACAATATGTTTCATATATGAAATATGACTATACATTTGTCTTTCTAATTAATGACATTTTAATGGATCTTTTTAAACCAATAAAACCTAAAACAATGATAAAGGAAATACTCAAACATCAGCCAGCTTCCGGAAGGAAGGCTCTCCCCAGGCCCGCTGGCTGGCTAAGTAAAGTTGCCATCCTGGCGGCGATGGGCATTATAGTCAACACAACCGTCACAGAGGCGACTCCTGTTCCTACGGTAAAAACGGAAAAGAGATCATCATCGGCAAACAATTACTGGATCGATCAGCTTATCAACCCCTCCAACGGAACAAGTACTGTTACAGCTGCCCCTCCTGTCTTTGATTCTCCTCCGACTCCAAAAGAGAACAGTTCGGTTTGTTTAAAGCGTGGCGAATTTTATTCCGCCACCATTCAGGCCCATTCACCCGATCCAAACACTACCGTTCAAATTATTTCCGCCAATGTAGCTGTAGGCAATCCAACTTTTTCCACGCCACTGCCAACTCCTTCCGGCAACACATCATCCACCTTTTTTGCTTTGTTTGCTATCGGATTTGGTCCTTACCATATTTCAGCAGTTGCTCAGGACTCAAAAGGTCTAACAAGCACAACTGGCTGGGATGTTGTTGTGGATGATCCTCCTGTATTTACATCAACCCCAAATCCGCTGAGCGTTTTTTCGGGTCAGACATATACATATAATGTAAAAGCATTTGACCTGGATCTCTTCAGCGGAGATACACTTACTTTTACCGGCAAAACACTTCCTTCATGGCTTACCCTGACTAAAACAGGTAAAACAAAGGCCGTGTTGACAGGAACCCCAGGCCCGGGAGATGCGGGACCAAACCATGTTGTCCTGCAGGTTACAGATCGTTACGGTAAGTGTTACGCACCTGTTCTCCAGGATTTTTACATCATTGTTGCTCCCTGCCCTCAGGTTGTTAGAATTACAGAGAATCCAAATATGCAAACTTACTGTCCCGGAAGCAAAGTCACACTTACTGCCAATACATTTCCGGTTTCAAATTCATACAGCTGGAGCACTGGAGCCACCACAAAATCCATTTCAACAATTGCCAATGGTACGAATACCTACACAGTCAAAGTAAGCAATGGGACCTGCAGCACCACTGCAAGTGCTACCATTCAGGGGATTGACCAGACCCCTCCAGTAGCAAAGTGCAAGAATATAACGGTTATGCTGGATTCCAACGGGAAGGCGAGCATAACACCGGCACAGGTAAACAATGGCTCAACTGATAATTGCGCCATCAAATCTATGACAGTAAGTCCCAATACCTTTAGTTGTAATAATCTGGGCGAAACCCAAACAGTTACCCTCACGGTAACAGACTCCAGTGGAAACACCGGGCAATGCACTTCTGTTGTCACGGTAAAAGACCAGATCGCTCCACAAGCAAGGTGTAAGGATATTACAGTTCAATTGGATTCCAGCGGAAAAGCATTAATTACTGCCGCTCAAATCGACAACGGTTCAACCGACAATTGCGGAATAAAATCAATGACCGTTACACCCAGACAGTTCGGTTGCGACAACGGAGGCGTTAATACAGTCACCTTAACCGTAACCGACGCAAGTGGAAATTCCTCCAAATGCACTTCCAAAGTCACAGTTAAGAATTCTATATCCCCAATAGCCCATTGCAAGGATATTACAGTGAGCTTAGATTCAAATGGCAAGGTTACAATCACCCCTGCTGAAGTGAACAATGGATCAAGCAGCACCTGCGGTATTCGTTCGATGAAAGTCAGTCCTTCACAATTCTCTTGTGAAAACATCGGTAAAAATACTGTTACATTAACTGTAATCGGAGCTTCAGGCGATTCGAGCAAATGCACCTCCTCCGTAACAGTCCTTGACCACATGGCCCCAATCGCAAAATGCAAAGACATTACTGTTTATCTGGATTCCGTTGGCAAAGTTCAAATCACGGCTGCGCAGGTAAATGGCGGATCGACTGATAATTGCGGTATCAAGACCATGACAGTTCAGCCAAATGCCTTTGGTTGCAGTAATATAGGTACCAATCAGGTCATACTTACTGTTACAGATGCAAGTGGCAATACTTCGAAATGCACCTCAACAGTTACTGTAAAAGACAATATGGCCCCTGAAGTACGCTGCAAAGGTATTACAGTTTATCTGGACCAGACCGGGAAAGCACAAATCAAAGCTTCCGATATTAATAATGGATCAACGGACAACTGTGGCATTCGCTCCATGGAAGCCATACCCAGTGTTTTCACTTGCAGTAATGTTGGCACTCAAAATGTTGAACTGATCGTTACTGACGCCAGTGGTAATAGCAGTAAATGCTCCGCTCAGGTAAAAGTCCTGGATACTATACCTCCTACTGTTTCCTGCAAAAGCACAACTTTAAAGCTGGCAAACGGAAGAGCTTCACTAAAAGCTTCTGATGTCAATAACGGCAGCACCGACAATTGCGGAATCGCATCAGTGACCATTTCGCCCGATACATTTACCTGTGCCAACATTGGACAGCAGACCGTTGTACTTACGGTAACCGATGTGAATGGAAACAAAGCCAGCTGCACTACCATTGTAAATGTTGACGGATCCAAACCTGGAGTAAGTATTACTTCCAAATTTCCTTTCGACAGCACGTACGTGACTCAGCTGCATCCTACTGATACAGGGCATATTTACCTGGGTTATGGGCCTCAAAGCCTGAACCTAACTGCTACCGCCACAGGTGCCGCTCCATTTAAATACTTATGGTCAGGTACAGGTCTCAGCTGCGATACTTGCGCTAGTACGATATTCAAGCCAACTGCTCCCGGTACCTACTCCTTGAGTGTAAAAGCAACCAATTTAATTGGCTGTGACACAACTGCAAGTCTTTCTATCTGTGTAATGGATATCCGCGTTCCAGGGTCAAATAACATGGTTTATGTATGTCACGACCCAAGATCTTATGATCCTGATGATTCTGTAAGGACATTAGCTCTTAACGTATACGTAGCTGCCATCCTCCTTGATTTCTTCCCGGGAGATCATTTGGGAGCATGCGGACAAACATGTGGCAGTGCAGTCAGAATTGCGGCTAATGAGTCGGGGTTGCAAGGTAAAAAAGACCTTGAAGTGGTCGCCTATCCAAACCCATTCACCGAAGGATTCCATCTGCAGATTCAAACTACAGGTACAGGACCTATCACACTTCATTTGTATAGCATTACCGGACAATTGATCGAAACCCTGGGTAATCTTACAAGCACAGAGGATCTAACTCTTGGACATGATTTGTCTGACGGCATGTACTTCCTGGAAGTCCAGCAAGGAGATCACAGGAAAGTGGTGAAAGTGAAAAAAATGAAGTAATAAAATAGTCGTTTGATCCTGTTTCTTTAAGAAAATCAGGGTTCAGAAATGACAAATATAAAAGCCAGCCGTTTGATACAATCAAACGGCTGGCTTTTATATTTATTGATTTTGCACAAAGCCAAACTTCAATGGTCTCAGGCTTTCAACCGAATTCCCATCACCAGAATGTCATCCACTTGCTCCAGATTTCCTTTCCATTGAAGTAAGGTTTGGGAAAGAATGTTTTTTTGTTCCAAGAGAGATTCCATGCTCATATCAGAAATGAGTTTTTGGAGCGGTTTATATCGAAATTTTTTTCCGTTTTCTCCTCCAAATTGGTCGGCAAATCCATCACTGAACAAATAGATAAGATCGCCTGCTTCAAGCTCCAGCCTATGATTGGTGAATGGTACCTGAGATCCTGTTCGTACACCCACCGGCTGCTTATCCCCTTTTATTTCAGTCAATCCTGTTTGACGAAAAATCCAGAGCGGGTTATTAGCTCCGGCAAATTGAAGGTCAAATTTCGCTTCTTTTTTTTGGATCGAAATAATTGTCATATCTATTCCATCCCTTGACTCGCTGGAGTCGCCTTGCTTGAGTGCCCGAATGATTTTATCCCGCAGGTGATTGAGAATTAATGCCGGTTCTGTTACACCTTTCTCAAGAACAATTTCATTCAGAAAAGCGCTTCCAAGCATGCTCATAAAGGCACCAGGCACTCCATGACCTGTACTGTCAGCAACCACAGCAATCGTACGCCCTTCTCTTTCTGCAATCCAATAAAAATCTCCGCTAACGATATCTTTCGGTTGATAATAGATGAACGATTCAGGAAGCAACGTGGCAATATTACTCGCTTCAGGTAATATTGCCTGTTGTATGCGCTTCGCATAATTGATGCTATCGACTATATCCTTATTCTTTTCTTCGATTGTTCTGTTTTTTTCGCTCAGCATATCGGCCGAACGTCGCTTTATTTTATATTGATTCAAGGTCACAGCAGCCAGTAAAGCAACAAGTCCGAATGTCATAAAAAAGAAATTCCGATGCTTCTCTTTATAGCATACGATACCTTCATCACCACTTCCCTTAAATATTTCTGTCCAGGAAGTATGGGGAAGCTGCGTCTGCGATTGAGCAAAGGTGACCATTTGAACCTGAAAGAATACAAACAGAATACAAATAGTCCTTGAAAAAAGTTTGGAAGAGTGCATGGCTAAGCTTGAAATGAATTTAACAAAACCAGATTTAAAGGTTTGGGATCAGGTAAAGATATTCGATTCGGAGCGAAATCCGAAACACCGCCATCTTCGTAAATATTAATGGAAAAATCGGGCAAAAGAGGCCTTTTTCAGTCATTATTACCCCTTAATTCTGGTCGGACCAACTCAAAATCAAAGGTTTTAAGCAAGACAAGTTAATTCAAATAAAAAGCCGAAATTTGCGCTCCATTCACACAATTCCAGGGTATTAAACAGGTATGAGCAGGTTAAAATTATTTATGGAGTCCGGTATTCTGGAGACATACGCCATGGGCGTGACAAGTTCTTCTGAATCCGCGGAAGTGGAGGAGATGATCCGACTTCATTCAGAAGTATGCCTGGAAGTGGAGAAGATTAGGAAGGCACTTGAGCAATATGCATTCGACCATACTAAGACTCCTTCCCCCGCCATCAAGCCTTTTTTGATGGCAATTATTGATTATTCCGAAAGAATCCGGAATGGTGAAACCCCAACAGAGCCTCCAGCCCTTCATTCCGGCTCTGTTCCGGATGATTATTCATTTTGGCTGAACAGATCAGATTTAGCAACTCCTTCTTCTTTTGGTGACTTCCATGCAAAAATAATTGGGTATAACCCCGCTGTCACGACAGCAATTGTATGGATGCGATACATGGCTCCGCCAGAAGTACATCATAATGAATATGAGAAATTCCTGGTTTTAGAAGGGAGTTGCGAAATCGAAATCGGAACAACCGTGCATAAGTTATCTACAGGAGATTTCCTGTCAATTCCTTTACATATCACCCATCACTTAAGGGTTACTTCTCCAATTCCGTGCAAAGTAATTCTTCAGCGTTGTGCGGCTTGATTCAGTTTACACTGAAGCTCATTTCCCTATTCTTTACAGAATGACCCAAAGCACGGATTAATGCAAAATCCTGCTGCATTTTTTGTTTTTGCTCCAGAATAATCTCTTTAATACTAGCAGGTATATAAGTATCTGATTTCAGAATGGTAGTATAAACTTCGACTGCTGCAAGTTCTTCCAGTTCGCAGGCATCCACAATCGCTTTTCGTTGTTTCCCAATCAATGCAATACGCACATTTTTCCATACTCCGTTTATTTTACCGGATGTGCTCGTTTTCTCCCTCGGAATTCCGCCTAACAGACTT